>NZ_CAXBDC010000013.1:0-59686 GCF_963974195.1 uncultured Nisaea sp. | reverse complement strand
ATCGCCGGACACTGGTTTCCCCCGATGGCGCGCTAACGGATCTTACGAGTGGCGAGTTTGATTTGCTGCTGGTCTTTCTCGAGCATCCGCAACTTGTGCTGAACCGGGACCAGCTTCTCGATCTGGCGCATGGCCGGTCAAGCCAGGCCTATGACCGCAGCATCGATGTTCAGATCAGCCGGCTTCGCCGCAAGATCGAGGCTAATCCGCAGACCCCCGTTCTGATCAAGACGGTCCGGAACGAAGGGTATTTTTTCACCGCTACAGTCGCCGGTTTGCCCATGGCAGGAGGTGAGCAATAGCCCGCTACGAAAAGAAACGGCCGATGCGCATACCTTTCTGGTCCCGCCTGCGCCTTGCCCCGCGGATTGGCATTGTCATCGTCCTGACGCTGGTCGTGACAACGGCAACGGACAAGATCATGGGCATAGTGATCGGCATGCCCGACGTCCTGTTTTTCGAGAAGACCTGGCTGGTCGATAAAGTGGCCGAAACGGTGCAGCGCGCCGAGCAAACCGATAGGGACGATTGGGCTGTGGTACTGAAGACCCTGCCGGCGGCCCAATGGCTTGATTTCGTGGAGACTGCCGAGCCGCCGATAACCAATCACTGGGAGCAGGATGCATTCAGGATTTTCCGGGAAGACCTGGCCCGGCGCCTTGGTATCCCCGTTGATGATGTGCTTGTGCGGACAGTTGATACGGAGGGACCCGAGCGCGCCCTGACACCGATCGTGATCATACTCGAGAGCATCCCGATGTTGATCACCAATCTGATAGACGACGATACCGACAAGATGGTGGTCGAGCATATGCGCATCGCTGTCAGGCTTTCGTCTGGTGGCTGGCTCATGATCTCGCCCAAGAGCGATGGGCTGGAGGCTGCCCGTTTCGTCCGTAACCTGCTGGTGCCGATCGCGGCCATTCTGCTGATTTGCGGTCTGTCGGTTTGGGTGGCGCGCAGCATTGCGCGGCCGTTGACTGACCTGTCCGCCGCCGCGGAACGCCTTGGGCGGGATCGTGAGCCGACATTGCTGGGCAATTACGGGAGCCCGGAGCTGGAGGCTATCGCGGACTCCTTCAATGAGATGCAGCATGAACTGAAGCGCTTCGTCGATGATCGCCTGCAACTGGTTGCCGCGATTTCTCATGACCTGCGAACACCGCTGACGCGGCTCCGGCTCTTTGCGGAATACCTGCCGGATCAGGAACAGCGGCGCATGGTACTGGCCGATATCGGTGACATGGAGGCAATTGTCAGCTCGACCCTGACCTTTGCCAGTCATCAACTCAACAAGGAGACGCCCGAGACGGTCGACATCGCTGCGCTTCTGATCAGCATCTGCGACACGGCATCGGATGCTGGCTGTGCGGTTGTTTATGATGGCCCGGACCATGCCCGCATCACCTGTCAGCCGGTGTCGGTCCGCCGTGCTTTCACGAATCTGATCGATAACGGCTGCAAATACGCGAACTCCGTAAAAGTGACGCTCGGCGTTACGGCGGAGCTGGTACGGGTCAGGGTGTCGGATGATGGCCCGGGCATTCCCGCTGACCAGGTTGAGGCGGCTCTGCGTCCTTTTGTTCGGCTGGAAACATCGCGCAACCGTGACACCGGGGGGAGTGGTCTTGGTCTTGCCATCACCGATGAGGTGATCCGGTCCCACCATGGAGAGCTTGTATTCGCGCCAGCAGTGCCGCATGGCCTTGAGGTTACCGTGACATTACCGAGGTCGGCAGGCCGCTGACCGGCTGTTTATGAGTATGACGATCTGCTGAAAGACACCGTCCCTGCTGGTCTTCGGTAAGGCGCGGCTTTTGATGATCCGAGCGTCAAATCCCTGCGTGACCCCGGCTTTGGCGCAAGATCTGTAATTTTCGCTGCTTTTTATTGGAAAACCTGAACTTTGCGGGAGTGCTCCATAGTTTGAAAATCTTGCAAAAATCAGTGATTTTTGCGCTAATTAGCCAATCTGAAAGCGTTGGGATTCCGCCATATGGCGAATAATATCAGTGTCGCGCAAACCTTCGAGCGGCGCGGGACCTGCGTCCCGTTCAACACGAGGGAGGCTCTGCGCCACACGCGGGCGCGCGTTTATCAGCACGGCGGAGACAGGATACTGGAAGCGGTATTGCCGAGTTTCGGAGGCGGGCGCCGTGGCGAGCTGATGGTGGTGCCCTGGAAGGACCTGCCTGATTTTGTGCAGCTTTCGGACCGCGACAGGGAATTGCATGACGGTATTCCTGCGATCGTCGGCAAGCACGGCATTGATCCGTTGCAGGTGCGGGAGCTTCTCCACAAGGTGAATGCCGCCTATTCGGACGATCCGGATGTGAGGGCCAAGGCCCGCGCGCAGGCCCAGCAGGACAGTGAGGACAAGGAAGTTGTCCGGATGTCCTGTATCGCCCAACTGATGAAGGAATGCGGGATCGAACGGGGCGATCCGGTGATGGCGGGCGCAAATACGAAAACGCTGGTCGATCTGATGACCGCCGAAGAGTCGCGGGCGCATTTCGACCTTGAGATGCTGATTGACCGGGTTTTCCTGTTCGCCTCCCAGCGCAGCGGCGTGAGCATCGATAATGTGCGGGAGTGGCTGGAACCTCTGGTCGGCCTGATCACACCATTCGGAACCGTGAAGGGAACCCAGGCGGACCGTACGAACGGCCATCTGTTCCTGGAACATGTCAATCTGATGGAGTTCCGGAAGTCCGTCGCGGCCTATATGGAACAAAAGCCGGAAGAATACGGTGCGGCGGCGGAAGTACTGCTTGAAGTGGTGGATCAGACGATCCGGTATGTGGATGAGCGGATCGTCACGCTGGACTCTCTGCTCGGAAGTTTCGCTGATGTCTTTTCAAAGCAGGATTCGAACGTCTCCTATCTGATCAAGCTGCGCCGTGACGTTGCCTTCGCGCTTGATGGCTGGAACGACCTGATCGAGTACTGGACGGAGGCTGACGCACAAGACTGCAAAAAACCGGATTGCGTTGAAAACCGTGACAGAGCCGTTGCCTATATCATGAATTTCCTGCCGATCATCCCGCACCGGGAGCTCTATCCGGATGATGGTTTCGACAGTCAGGCCAGTATTGAGCGTGCCCGTGTGAAGATCGTCGCGGCGATGCATTCCTGGTCAACCGAGGCTCTGGATATCGAGCTGGCGCGCCGGGTCGAGAAAGGCCAGAAGAAAGAGCAAGAGGCCGGACGGCTTATTTCCTGAGCCTCACGAGAGCTCCTAACGTTTCCTCGATTGGGGAAGCACGACCAGAGCGACTCCGATTGCCGTCACCATGATGCCGCTACCGGCGACAAGCGTGATTTCCTCCCCGAAAGCGATATAGGCCATGACGGCCGCTGTCGGGGGTACGAGATAAAACAGGCTCGCCACCTTCGTGGCCTGACCATGCTTGATCAATGTCATCAGCAGCGAATAGGCCCCGAGTGAGACAACGAGAGATAGCCACAGATAGGCGCCAATGAAGGCGGGCTCGAAGACCAGGACCATGCTTTCAAACAGCGCGGCCCCGGTGAGAGTGACGAGAAAAGCGGTCGCGCATTGGATGGCACTTCCCGTGATCAGGTTCATGTCGGCCGCATAGCGCTTCTGATAGAGCGTCCCGATGCTGATCGAGGCGAGGGCCAGAACCGAAAGGCCGATACCGGTCATGCTGACGCCATCGACACTCATCCGGTCGGACAGAACCAGGACCATGCCAGCGAAACCGACAAAACAGCCCAGCCATTGCCGCCGTGTCGGCGGCTCGCCGAGAAAGAGGCCGGACGCAATGGCGGTCAGGACCGGCTGAAGCCCGGTGACGAGGGCGACCAGCGCGGAAGGCATGCCACTATGAATGGCGATGAAGATGCTCGAGAGATAAATTGCGTGCAGAAAGAAGCCAACAACGGCGATATCAAAGACACCGCGCGCGGTCTTTGGCCAGCGGGCACCGGTGATCAGCGCAATGGTAACGAAAATCGCCGTCACAAGGCCGAACCGGCTCGCCATGAAGGTAAGCGGCTCGACATGCGTCAGGCCGAACTTCGCGGCAATGAAGGCCGAACTCCAGAGCACGACAAAGATCACCGGAGAGGCGACCTGTACGAGTTTGTTCATTCAAGAAAGTCCGGGTGGGTTTCCAGGTAGCTGTCCGCAAGCTGCGTCCAGGGAAGAGCGTAGCCGTATTGCGTCTGCCTGGCGGAGATCGATGTCGGGTCGACCGGCTCTCCACCGGCTGCGAGCACGGCATGGTAGTTTTCGCCGATTTCCAGAAAGCGCTTTCGGGCTGTCAGGTCTCCTGCGTGCTCATTGGAAAGAGCCTGCTGCATTTCCATGACTGCGGCCAGGATTTCATCGGCGGTATTGTCTTCTATATAATAGCCGCACTCACCCAGGGCTTCCGCTGTTGCGCGCCGTGCAGCTACATGAGCATCGAGAAGCTCACGATAGCTGGCGATACGATGGCCATCGATCTTGCGATAAGTCTTGAAGAGCAGCTTGTCACGTTCGTTCATCCACATCCCGCATTGAAGAACGCCATTAACCTGGAGCTGCGGCACGCCCAGGACGCGGAAGACGGCTTCGGGGCCGGACGAGCAGGTAATCCCGAAATCAGCGCGGGCAATAAGCCCCGGGTCAAGCAGGGTCGAGTATCCGGGTTCTTTCCAGACCTCACGATAGTGAGGGTGCTTCAGGTCGAGCGGAATTGAATCGTCCACGCCGATGCGCAGAACCTTATAACCCTCTTCAATCAAATGCTCGACAGCCGGTTTATACGTCGCGATATCGGCCGCTCGAAAGCCATGCACTGTCAACTCGGGCAGAAAATTCAGATCGCGGACGTTCAGGACGATTATGCGATCGGTCGAGGAAATACCGAGTGCTTCGAGGAAATTGTTCGTCGCGTTTGTTACTTCCTGGCTGATGGGGAAGTGACGGGGGCGTCGGCCCGGCCTCATCAGGGCCTTGATATAGTCGTCGATCAGCCCCGTTGTGCCGCGTTGATTCCAGGTTAGTTGATTTGATCGCATAATACCGGCTCCGACTTGTCCCATTCGGCGGAAGGCGGTGTCGGTTGTTTCCACAAGATCAACAAAATTTTCCAGGATGGATCTGACGCCGAGGCTTAGTTGTGCTGAGGCTTTGTCGGGCGTGAGGATTACTAACCTGTTGTGGCCTTCTCCATAAAGCTCCCAGAAGGCATGAGGCTCCATGGCAAAGTGACCGATCCTCCATGCGAGCGGCAGGATATATAGGGCCGTCCGCCCTTTCTGTGCGAGATAGGGCGCAAGACTCTGAATCAGGCGGGTTACGTGTTCAGGGGCAAAGACGTTTCTGAGTTCTTCTTCGGTAAGAAGGAGGGGGGCGCTGGAAACTTCCATCACTCAGTATTCAGACGAGCAGAGAGCGGAATGTGTAATTCCAACCCACCTTTGCCCTGTTAAGCCACCGTTGTCCGTTAAGAGAATGTCCATGCGCTGACTTGCTTTTTGAGGCTTATTGTTCGTTTGGCTTAATGCAGCGAAGCATCGGGGGCAATGCAAAAGGTAAATGCGATAATCCGGATGAAGACTTCTCGCGACCGCACTCATTCAAGAAAATCTGGATGAGATCTCACGTAACTGTCCGCGAGTTGCGTCCAGGGTAAGGCATAGCCGTATTGGGTTTGACGGCGGGCAACGGATCTTCGATCTGCTGGGTGGCCGCTACTACCGAGGAAGGCCTGGTACTCTGCACCGATTTCCAGGAACCGCCGGTTTGCCGTTTCGTCGGGGCGATGTGCTCCGGAAAGCGAGGCTTCCATTTCGATCACAGCCTCAAGGATTTGACCGGCGGTGTTGTCCTCCACGGCAAATCCGCACCCCGCGACATTCTCTATATCGGAATAGAGGGCCACACCTTGCTCCAGCATCGAACGAAGGCGCGCCGGTTTGCCGTCATCGATTGTGACGTAGTTTTTGAAGACCAGTTTGTCGTGAGGGTTCATCCACATGCCTGACTGCAGGACGCCGTTAACCATGAGCTGCGGTGTTCCCAGAATGCGAAACACGGCTTCCGGGCCGGACGAGCAGGTGATGCCGAAGCGTGAGCGTGCGATAAGTCCCGGATCAAGAAAGTCCGTATAGTCCGGCTCTTTCCAGATATCGAGGTAGCGAGGGTGGGTGACCGGTGCCTCGACCGAACCCGTAAGACCGGTGCGCAGAACCCAGTATCCCTGATCAAGCAAGTAGCGGATTGCAGGCTCGTAGGTCGCTATATCTGCCGTGCGGTAGAAATGCGTATCCTGTTCAGGCAGAAAATTGCGGTCGCGAACGTTGAGAACGACAATTCGGTCACTCCCGGCGATACCTCGTTTCTCGCAAAATGCTCGCGTGGCCGATGATACTGTTTCCGGAACGGGGAAATGGTGCGGCTTTCGGCCATTGCTGTTGAGAAATTTAATGTAATCGTCGAGGAGACCGGCCGGACCACGCTGATACCAGGTGAGGGGGCTGACATTGAGCGTTCCCGCATCCATGTGGCCCATGAGCATGGTCTGATTATTTGTGGTCTCGGCGATTGTAATAAATGGCTCAATCACCGCACGGACACCCGCGCTGTGTGTGGCTAGGGATGCCGGGGGAATGACAATGATCTGGCGGTCGTGGGTTTCCCTGAAAAGCTCCCAGAGAGCATGGGGCTCCATCGCGAGATGTCCTATGCGCCATGCTAACGGCATGATGTGAACGACCGATGATCCATCCCGTGACAGATAGCCTGAGATCTCCTGCACAAAAGCGGCGACCCGTTCCGGGGCGAAAACCCGGAAGAGGTCGGTTTTGTGCGAAACCTGCTTGTTCTGTGCTTCCGTCACCGGCTGTATCCTATTTCAGCAAGGGCTCCAGCAATGCGCGCTGGGCTTCCAGCCATTCGAAAATCTCATCGAGAAGGTTATCGAGCGTTCGCTTCGGGTGCCAGTTGAAGGCATTAGAGACCTGACGGGCATCGGTGATGAACCAGGGGATATCGGCCGGGTTCGTCTCGGGATTACCGGTGATATTCAAGCTGCGCTCTGATCGGCTGGCGCAGGCGTCCGTCAGTGCTTTCAGAGAGAGTGCGTTGTCCGGTCCGCCGCCTACATTCCAGACATCTTTCAGTGCCAGCTCCGGCCTGTTGAGCTGGAGGGCGATCAGGTCATACAGATCATCCACGTGCAGTACGTCGCGGACCTGATGTCCCAAACCGCCGAAGCCGTTGTAGGACAGGGTGCCGCCATAGAGGTGGCGAGCTGCCCAGAGGCTCATGAAGCCCTGATCCACCTTGCCCATCTGCCATGGGCCCGCCAGCACGCCGCAGCGGTTGATGATGGCCTTCAATCCGAAGGCCGCACGATATTCCTCGATGAACTGCTCCGAGCTCAGCTTTGTCGTGCCGTAGAGGGAACGGTGACCGGCGAGCGGGAAGTCCTCGGCGATACCATGCCCGGACCATCCCGTACCGGTTGCGCCGGACGGTAGAACCAGGCGGTTATTCTCCGTTTCGAGAGGTAGCGCACGCAACGGGTCGATCGGGTAGACCCTGCTGGTTGAGAGGAACACGAAAGTGGCGTCGTGTGTCCGTGCTGCTTCCAGGCAGTTCAGAGTGCCGCGCAGGTTTGTATCGATCAGATAGGCCGGGGTTCCGCCATATCCTGCCTGGACGGATGGTTCGGCGGAGCATTCGATCAGCAGGTCCATCGGGCCGAGGGCCGCAATGTCATTCGGATCACGGATGTCGGCATGTTCGAACTGGACACCCGCCGCGCGCAGGCGCGGCAGGTTCAGCTCGCTGCCGCGGCGTTTCAGGTTGTCCGCGGCGATTACCCTCGCGTCTGGGTTGTCGCGTTTGAAGGCGAGGCAGAGGTTGGAGCCAACGAAGCCGGCGCCGCCGGTGACGAGAATGCGCATGTGTCTGACTGACGGTCCAAAGCCTGATCCTGATCCGGCTTAACGTAGCCTCGTGCGCGGAGCAAATGCTAATCGGAACAATTCATTCTCAAAATGCAATTGTATCCCACGATACGGAAACCTAAGATGCCGCAAACCGGCGCTTCAACGGACCGGTACAGGAAAAGAAATTGTATACAAAAACACAGGGAAGATACCGAGTTCATGAACGCAATTCCGAAGCGATCAGATTCCGAGCGATCTGGCCAAATTCAGTCCGTTGCGCGCGCCATCAGCGTCCTGAACGCGCTGGCTGCCGACGAAGACGGCATGACCCTTACACAAATTGCCCATACCGTGACATTACCGCCATCGACCGTGCACCGGTTGCTGACCACCTTGCAGCAGGAGCGCTATGTCCGGTTCGATACCGAACGCGGGGCCTGGCAGATTGGCGTGCAGTGTTTCGCCGTGGGGAACGCCTTCCTGCGCACGCGCGACCTGGTGGCGATTACCCGGCCCTATATGCGGCGTCTGATGGAGGAAAGCGGGGAGACGGTTAACCTGGCTGTCCGCGATCATGACGAAATGGTCTACCTGGCCCAGGTCGAATGCCGGGAAATGATGCGGGCATTCGCGAAGCCGGGCGCGCGCGTTCCCATTGCCGGATCGGCCGTTGGCAAGACCCTGCTGGCCCGGTTACGGACGGACGATGTTTCAAAGCTGCTGACGCGGATCGGCTCCGAGCACAAGACCCGCCGCACCATTGATGCCTTGCCGCGGATGGAGCAGGAGTTGGCAAGGGTTCGCGAGGTTGAGTACGCCATCGATAACGAGGAGCATTCGGTGGGGCTGCGATGTGTCGCCTCCGCCGTCTTCGGCCATCACAGCGAGCCGCTTGCCGCTATTTCCATTTCCGGGCCGACGGCGCGGATCACGGATGAAAGGATCGACAAGCTCGGCAAGATCGTCTGCTCAGTTGCCCGGGAAGCAACGGCGGCGCTCGGCGGGATCTGGCCTCAGACGAATGCATAACAGCCGAATGGGTAAGCCGCTTCCGGATGCGGTTCCGTCCTTAATCGTACTCTTCTGAATAGAACCGCTGATCCATGGACAATGCCGGCTGGGCGCAGCCGGCATTGCCGACCACTTTTGCCGGAACACCAGCGACGGTGGTGTTCTTTGCAACGTTCTTGAGCACGACGGAGCCTGCACCGACGCGGGAGCATTCACCGACTTCGATATTGCCGAGCACGGTTGCCCCGGCGCCGATCATGGTGCCGCGCCGGATTTTCGGATGACGGTCGCCGGTTTCCTTGCCTGTACCGCCCAGCGTTACGCCATGCAGCAGGGAGACACCATCTTCGACAACAGCGGTCTCGCCGATCACCACGCCGGTGCCGTGATCGACCATGATGCCCTTGCCGATGCGGGCGGCGGGGTGAATATCGACACCGAAAACGCTGTTGATCCGGCTCTGGAAATATTTTGCCAGGAAGGTCCGGTCATGACCCCAGAGCCAATGGCCGATCCGGTAAGCCTGCAAGGCGTTGAAGCCCTTGAAATAGAGGAACGGCTCCAGATAGCTGGTGCAGGCCGGGTCGCGGTCATAGGTGGCGGAGAGATCCGCGCGGGCCGACTCGCCGATGGAGGCGTCGGACAGCATCGCATTGTGCACGACCTGATAGACGGAGAGATCGCTCATCTCCGTGCCGCCGATCTTCTGCGAGATCAGATAGGCCAGCGCATCTTCGAAGCTGCGCTGATCCAGAACGCTGGCATGCATCCAGCTCGCCAAAGCGGATTCCTTTTTCGCCCATTCGGCCGCATCGGTGAGCATAGAGCTCCAGACCGGATCGACGACTGCCTTCGGCTTCGGATTGGCATCCACCATTCTGTCCTCCCGCCGCTTTCCGGCGTCCGTGGAAGCCGTCGCCCCTCAGGAGCGACGGTCGCGTGTTCAGGTAAGGTAGGGATCCCGTTTTGGGAAGCAATATCCAACCTTACGCATGGATATCATGCCAAAATTGCAAGATAGATGGCAAATCCGTAAGCGGCGGCAAGGGAGCCAAGCAACCCGAGCGCCAGATACCAGGTGAAAACGCTGCCGCGTACCAGGGCAAACACCGCCATCGAGGCCGGAATACTGGTGATCCCGCCGGCAATCATGAAGCCGAGACCGGCGGCGGGCGTCATGCCCAGATCCATCAACCCGCCGACCAGAGGAATGGCAGCATAGCCGTTCAGATAGCTGGGCACGCCGACCAGGATCGCGGCCGGAATTGTCCACCATTCATCGCCGCCGAGATAGGTCGCCACCTGTTCCGCCGGAACATAGGCCACCATCAGGCTTTCCAGGGTGAAGGCGAGGGTCAGCCATTTCAGCAGGAAAAGACCGGACCTCCTGGCTTCACCGGTGAAGGTTTCCCGGCGTTCCGTGTCCTTCCAGAAACCCCAGACGATCTTCTCTGTCTTCAAGGCGTTGGAGCTGCCACAGCCGCATGATTTGACCAGATCGGGACGCAAGGCATCCTTGAAGGCACCTCCCTTGACCAGCAGGTGCGTGCCGAAACCGGCGGCGGCACCGATGGTGAAGGCGGCCGCCAGTTTCGCGAAGGTGAACTCCATGCCCATCACAGGCGTCATCAGGATGAACATTTCCGGGTCCATTAGCGGCGAGGCAAGCCAGAAGGCCATGACCGGGGCCAGCGGAACCCCGGCAACGAGCAGGCCGGCGATGATCGGCACCACACCGCATGAACAGAAGGGTGAAAGGGAGCCGAAGGCGGCCGCCAGCAGGATGGCCTGCGTCGCGTTGCCCGAAAAGGCCCGGCCGATCTGGTGATCGAGCCCGCTGGCCCGGGCGAATGCCGCGACGACGACAGAAAGAACAATGAAGGGGCCGACATGCAGGAGGGACTCGAAGGTGAAGATCGCACTTTTCACCACCTGATCGGGCACGAGAAGGGCGAGTGCGACAAATATAAGCGTGGTTGCGATCCAGACCCGGTCGATCCGGCCTAAGCGGAGCGAGAGGGTGCGTGTCAGGTCTGCTGTTGCCATAATTCTTCCGATCCTTCCGGAAATATCGAACTATTTGATCAAAAAACTCACACGTCCTGCGTCTCGTCCAGCTGCACCACGTCAAGGCCACTGCAACATTCGGCGCAGAGATAAGATACCAGGGCATCGGCCAGCTCGAAATTAGCCGTGCAGCGGAGCACCCGGCCCTCCCGTTCCTGCTTTGCCAGTCCGGCCCAGACAAGATGCGAGATGTGATGGGAGAGGGTGGATTTCGGGATATTCAGATGTTTTTGAATATCCCCCACGGTCACTCCCTCAGGTCCCGCCTTGATCAGCAGGCGAAAGGCTTCGAGGCGATGCGGGTTGCCAAGTTCCGACAGGCATTTCGATGCGGTTTCTATGTCCATATTGAGAAAATATGCCCGGTAACCGGCTTCGTCAACGATAATTCTAGATTTATCGAACTATTGTGATTTTGCACTGTCACAGAGCTTTCATGGAGCGCTGCCTTGCCCGCGCCTGAAAGCGGGCCGACAATGCGGCCGTCAATTCGCTGATTTTATGTGAGGGTTTCCATGGCGCGGCCACGTTTTCTGTTTGTCCTTTTTGACGGTTTGCGCCGCGACATGGTGCGGCCCGATACCGCGCCGGCAATTCATGGCTTCCGACAGTCCTGGACCGATTTTCCGAACAGCGCCTCGGTTTTCCCGGTGGAGACGCGGGTGCAGGTCTCCAGCTTCGTGACGGGGGCCTTCCCGGGGCCGGCCGCGCAGCATCCGGTGGGCGACGGTGTACGGCCGGGCCATGGCATCATGGGGAATACCTTTTACGATCCCGCGCTTGGCCTCGATGGCCCGATGGATACTTCGGACGATGCCAAAATGGCCGAGGCCGCACGCCGCTACGGACGGCTGCAGGGCGCCCGTAACACGGGTGAGATCCTGCATGAGGCAGGCCTGAAATACGGGGTCGTGACCACGGGCAAGATCGGCAATGCGCGATTGCTCAATCTTAATGCGGCGGCGCAGGATCAGCCGGTCTTCTCTATCTGGGGGGCCGATATCTCCAGCCCGGCCGCCGATTTCGACGGTGTGGTCGCGCGGCACGGACCGGTGCCCGAACAGCAATTGCCGAATGTGGCCGTGCAGAATTATGCCGCGACAGTGCTGCTCGAGGAATTCATCCCGAAGCATGATGCGGACATCCAGGTGATCTGGTTCAACGAGCCGGATCTGAGCTTCCACTACAAGGAAATTGGCTCACCTGACTCCCTGGCCGCGATCAAGGCTGTCGACGATGCGTTCCAGCGCATTCTTGACTGGTGGGAGGCAGAGGGCCGGGAAGACGGCTGGCAGATCATCGCGGCGTCCGACCATGGTCAGATCACGGCAACGGGGCAGATAAACGTCGCCGAAGAACTCACCAAAGCCGGTTTCAGGGTCGGCAAGGTGATCGGCCCGGACGTGGATGTCGTGGTGAAGCGCAGCTATGCGGGCGGCATCAGCATCCGGGACCGCGATCCTGCCGTGACCGAGAAGGTGTTCCACTGGCTTATCGAGCAGGACTGGTGCGGGTTGGTGTTCAGCCGGGCTGACTTGCCGGGGGCGCTGCCGATGAGCGCGATCAACGTCGCGAATGAGCGTGCTCCGGATCTCTACATGGTTCTGCGGACCTCTGATGGCGCAAACGCGCACGGCTATCCGGGGCTTTGCTATGTCGATAACGGGGATATCCCGGATGGCGGCGGTATGCATGGCGGGCTGCACCAGCATGAGATCAACAATCTGCTGACGGCCGGTGGCGATCTGTTCCGGCAGGATCACATCGTCGAGACGCCGACAGGCCTGGTCGACGTCCTGCCGACCATGCTGGCCGCGCTTGACGTCGAGGCGCCGGAAAGCACGACAGGGCGGGTGCTCGCCGAAGCTTTCCGCATCGAAGCACCGGCGCCGTTCTGGAAAGAAATGCTGATCCGGGCGGAACATGGCGGTTTTGCCCAGGAACTCCGGGTGGCCCAGATCGAAGGCGTTCCGAACCATTATCTGCGTGGCGGCCGGCGCACCGCCTGATTTCAGGCGGTGGCGTCGTTCTGCCGGATGGCGCGGTGCATCAGCAGCTCGAAACGCAGGATCAGCGCGAAACAGGCGGCGGTCAGGCCGACCGCCAGCCCCATCCAGACACCGGCGCCCTGCAATCCGTAACTGAAGGCGAGATAGGCGCCGGCCGAAAAACCGAGCACCCAATAGCCGAGGAAGGCCAGGATTGCCGGGATCGTGGTGTCTTTCAGGCCGCGCAGATTACCGGCGGCCACGGCTTGTCCCGCATCGACAATCTGGAACACCGCGGCAACCCGGATGAAGTCGATGGCAAAGGCAATGGCGACGGCATTCTCCGGATCATCCAGACGGAGGTAGAAGCCGACAATGGGCGCGGTCGCGAACCAGAAGGCAAGCGCGGTCAGCGTGGCGATACCGACGCCGACGAAGGTTGAGATCCGGCCAGCCAGCAAGGCGTCGGGCAGGCGGGCCCGGCCCATCGCAAGTCCAACCCGGATGGTCGCGGCCTGACTGACGCCGAGGGGTATCATGAAGGCGATGGAGGTGCACTGGATGGCTACGGCATGTGCCGCCAGCTGGTCCGGTCCGAACAGGCCGACCATGAAGGCGCTGGCAGCAAACAGGCTTGCTTCGGCGAGCACGGTCAGACCGATCGGAATGCCGATTTTCATGATCTCGACATAGCGTGCCCAGTCCGGGCGCCAGAACCTGCCGAACAGGTTGTAGCGGCGGAACTGCCGGTCGGTAACCACGAACAGGGTCTGTGCAAACAGCATGAAAGCCTGCACGATGACGGTTGCAACCGCAGCGCCTTCCAGACCGAGAGCTGGAGCTCCGAAATTCCCGAAAATCAGCGCGTAGTCGGCGACCGCGTTCACACCGATGGCGAGCAGCAGGATGATCAGGGAGGAGCGCGGCCGGGAATGGGCCGTGACCAGGTTGCGCAGCACCGTGAAGCACATCAGCGGCAGCAATCCCCACTTCGCCCAGTCGACATAGCCGATGGCCATTGCGGCAAGCTTGGGATCCTGGCCGGTGAGCAGCATCACGCGCTCTCCGTTCCAGAGAAAGACCAGGCAGGGAATGCAGAGCGTGATCGCGACCCAGAAGCCCTGGCGCAGGGTGCGGCGTACACCACGCAGCCTGATGGCGCCGATCTCGTGACTGAACATGGCGGCGGTCGCGGCCAGCAGGCCGATGCCGAAGAATGTCAGGGGGAAGATCAGGGAGGTTGCCAGGGTCGCCGCCGCCAACTCGTCCGGGCCGAGCCAGCCGATCATGATCACATCGACGGTGGTCAGGGCGATTGTGGCGAGCTGGGTCAGAACCAGCGGCCAGGCGAGTTTGAAGGTGGCGGCCAGTTCATGGCGCCAGGGAATGCAGGCAGATCGGGAATGAATAACAGACATGAAAACAGCTCAGGCTCAAAAGGAAGCAAACATGGATGACTGCGCGGGCCGGAGGGCCAGCTAGGCGGTCATTCGTTCCGTTAGAGCCTGCAAATGCGTTTCCATGAGGTGTCTTTAGACCGCATGGGCTGGAGGGTCAAGGCGAACCCGGAAGGGCTCGCCTTGCGCCCTTATTTGTTGAGAAAATTCAATGGTAAGCCGGGGCGGGGCCAGTCCACCGCAGCCAGCTGTCCGGCCCATGAAAGCGTGAGATACGCGGTTTTCAGATCGGACCCGCCAAAACAGATGTTGGTTGTATAGGGATCGCCGGTCTCGAAAAATTCGACCGTGCCGCCATCCGGACGGGCAACGGTGATGCCGCCGGTCATCAGGGTGGCGACACAGATATTGCCGTTGGCCTCTACCGCGAGTGAGTCGAAACGCCGCCACCCGGCCTCGGCATTGACCAGGACACCACCATTTATCGATGGCGGGAAGCCCATCTTGGAAACCTCTCCCTCGCCGGTGATCGGGTAGGACCAGAGCCGGCCGCTTTCCGTTTCGGCGACATAGAGCGTTTTCTCGTCCGGGCTGAGGCCGATCCCGTTCGGGGTCATGAAGGGCTGGATGACTTCCTTGATCAGACTGCCGTCCGTTTTCGCGTAATAGATGGCGCCGCGATCCATGTCCCGGGCACGGACCTTGCCGAGATCGGTGAACCAGAAACCGCCATTCCGGTCGAAAACGATGTCGTTCGGGCCTTTCAGTTGATACCCGTTGCAGCTGTCGTAAAGCCGCTCGACCTTGCCGGTCTTCAGGTCTATCCGCTCAATGCGTCCCGTCTCGTAATCCGCCGATTGCGCGACTGGCCGCATGTTTCCGGTCTGGGCTCCGCGCTCGAAGGCGAAGCCGCCATTGTTGCAGACATAGCAGAGCCCGTCCGGCCCGATGGCCGCACCGTTCGGGCCTCCGCCCGGCTCTGCCACGATTTCCTTTGTGCCGTCCGGAAAGACGCGCGTCAGCGTGCCGCGCCCGATCTCGACAAGCACCACGGAGCCGTCCGGCATGGCGATCGGCCCTTCCGGAAACATCAATCCGTCAGTGATGACCCTGATTTTTGACACGTGTACTTCCTTCCCCAACACTTGTTATGGTTTTGGAAGGGAGTATCGGTCAGTGCCGACTGGCCTTGCAATCAGGCAAATACACTTCTTCCGACAGGAACCACATCATGACACTGGAAACCGCGTTCGCTTTTGCGCTTGGCATGGTCATCCTGATGCTGACGCCCGGGCCATCCATGCTGACGACCATTGCCAAGTCTCTTGCCTCCGGGTTCTGGACGGGGTTCCAGTACAATCTCGGTGTCTGTATCGGGGACCTGATCTTCCTGATGCTGGCGATCTTCGGACTGCAGATCATTGCCGAGTTGCTCGGCGATATATTCATCGTCGTGAAATTCGTCGGGGCGGCCTACTTGCTCTGGCTCGGCACGAAATTGTGGCTGGCCAAGCCGGAACCCCTGGATGCCCGGCCGCAGGCATCGAAAGGCATGTTCCGGGAAATCATGGCGGGCGTCCTGATCACGCTGGGAAACCCGAAAGTGATCCTGTTTTACGGAGCGCTGTTGCCGACCTTTGTCGATCTTGAACTGCTGACCGCGCCGGATATTACCATCCTTGCCGCCATCGTCGTCTCGGCGGTTCTGCTGGTGAATAACTTTTACGGATTCATGGCCGCCAGGGCGCGCCGGATCTTCCGCTCAGGCCGGGCGGTGAAGGTGCTGAACAGAAGCGCGGGAAGCGCGATGATCGGCGCCGGACTTTATATCGTCACCCGCTGACGGGTCGGTGTCCGGAGTTTCGGTCACGCGTGACGGCGGCAGAAGGAACGATACGGCCGAACCACCTGCGGGAGGGTTCGTGATTTCGAGTGTGCCGCCATGCATTTCCGCCAGGATTTTGCAGATCGGCAGGCTGAGCCCGGTACCGTGGAAACGGCGCTCATCAAGTTCATGGGATACGGCGAGGGGAATGAGCAGACGCTCGATTTCCGCTTCGGGGATCGTGTTGCCGCTATCGTGTACCGTGAAGGACGCGGTGCCGCCCGGGGAGACGGAGAAAGTCAGCTCTACCCGTCCGTCCTCGGGGGTGTGGCTGAGCGCGTTTTCCAGCAGTTTGGAGAGCAGCGTGCCGGTAAGTTGTGCATCGAGATTGAGCACATAGCCGGGCGTCGGATGATTGACAATCAGACGCACGCCTTTGTTGCGCGACAGGGACGCGGCGGTGTCTTCCGCGCGCCGCAAAATCATCTCGACCTTGACCGGGGCAAAAACAGGCTCGACTTCGCCGCCTTCCAGCCGGGTCAGATCCAGAACATTCTCGATCAGATGCAGCAGGTGCCGTGCCGCCTGGTTGATGTTACCGGCATAGCTGAGATAGCGGTGGATCGTGTCGGGGCCGAACCGCTGGCTGCTGACAATCTCGGAGAACCCGACGATTGAGTTCAGAGGGGTACGGAGTTCCTCGATCACGCGCCCGACGAAATCGGATTTGGACTGGTGCGCGCGTTCGGCCTTGAGGCGCAGCCGGGTCAAATCGCTTTCCGTTTTCGTCTGCCGCAATTGCAGGGAATTATAGGCGGAAACGACCTGACCGATCTGATCCCGGCTATCCCAGTCGATCGGAATACGCGCGCCGCTCTCCCGCTGGATGCGGATGGCTGTCAGCATCTTGTCGAGCGGTTGGCTCACCGTTGTCCGTAATACGAGATGCGCGGCGACGGAGGCCGCTGCAAGCAGGGCGGCGCCAAGCAGGGTGATGCAGAACAGGGTATATGTCAGCCGCTCTATGGCCGGCTCTTCGCTCATGCTGATGATGAGTGTGCCAACCCTGTTGAAGCTGTTTTCACCTATATGATTGATGGCGACAGTGCGGGTCAGGGAGCCCTTGGGGGCGGGCATCTGGCCATATTGGTTCAACGCGGCGCCAGTATTGTCGAGCACCGCGATGGTGGCGACATCCCGGTCAGCAATGGTTTGCGCTACAAGCAGCCCGATCCGGTCGTTCCGGCCTTCCGCCACCGCTTCGCCCATCAGCAGGGATTGCCGGGAAATCAGGGTGTCGAGCTTGGACTCGAGGCTGCTGAGGGCTTCCCGATAAGCGACCGTGCCGTAGATGGAAATCAGGATTGTGAAAATCACCAGGATGATCGGCACAAAGCGCGTGAGGTAGCGCGCACTGATCGATGTCAGGCGAACGCTTTCCAGGGTACGGTGCTGATGGGAGGGCGGATTACTCATTCAGGGCTGCCGCCGGGATCGGCTTGATGACGGGCCATGTGCGGTCTGCAATGGCGATGTTCTTGTCCAGCTCAGATTTCCACAAGGTCTGGGTGGCCCTGTCCAGCTGCAGATAGAGCTTGCCCTCGACGACCATGAAGACTTCCGGATCACCGTCGAACTTCTGGCCAACGGCAACGCCGTAAGCGCAAAAACCGCCATAGTTAGCTTCATAGAGCCGCGGCTCCTGAAGAAACTCCTCGCGATGGGCCTCGCTGGTGAAATAATAAGTGGCACCGCCATGCTCGGTGGAAATACCCGATTTCCCGCGTACCGCCTGATTGTCCGAAAAATAAGACACGGGATCGTAACCGCGCAGGGCGAGCCCGTTATCGTCCAGGTTTTGATCGGGTGAGGCACCGAACGCCTGTGCGCAACAGAACAGGGCCGCGAAAACAAACGCGGTTATGAAAGGCGCAATCCGGGGATTCCGGCGGGTTATGCTCTGGCTTCGATACATCATTGGGGCTCGCGAATTATTATCAAAATCAGTATCCGGAAAATGTCTTACCAATTCCTAAACATTTGTTCCGTCTCCGGGTTACGGAACAGGATTTGTTCCGACACGGCGGCTGGTACGTGTCGTCGAATTGGCTAGGATGCCCTCGAAATGCTAATCCGTCGTAAACGACACTCAACAGGAGCAAAAAAATGGCAAGGCCGACACGGGTGGAAATTACTGAGGTCGGACCGCGGGACGGCCTTCAGGCGGAGCAAAAATTCGTTCCGACCGAGCTGAAGATCAAGCTTATCAATGATCTGGTCGATGCCGGCGTCAAGCGCATGGAGTTCTCCTCTTTCGTCTCGCCGCGCGCCGTGCCGCAGCTGGCGGACGTGCTGGATGTCCTGAATGGCGTTGACCGGTCCAAGGGCGCTGTGATGGCCGCTCTGGTGCCGAACGTGAAGGGCGCGATCCGCGCCGCCGAGGCCGGTGTTGACGAGATGATCGTCTTTGTCTCTGCCTCCGAGAGCCACAACAAGAAGAACGTGAACCGGACCGTTGACGAGTCGCTCGCCGGTTTCGCCCAGGTGGCGAAGATAGCGGAGGAAGCGAAGATCCCGGTCTCCGCCGCGATTGCGACCTCCTTCGGATGTCCGTTCGAGGGGAATGTCCCGGCCGAGCGGCTTGGTTATGTGGCCAAGCATTTCGTCGATTTCGGCTTCAAGGGCGTTGCGCTCGGCGATACCACGGGTATGGCGACGCCGCCGCTGGTGACCCGCAATGTGCGGTATCTGAAAGAGCATGTGCCGAGCCTGCCGATCCATCTGCATTTCCACAACACACGCGGCATTGGTCTGGTGAACGTGGTGGCCGGGCTTGATGAAGGCGTCACTCATTTCGACAGCTCCTTCGGCGGCGCCGGCGGTTGCCCGTTCGCACCGAAGGCGACCGGAAACATCTGCACCGAGGATCTGGTCTATCTGATGAACGAAATGGGTATCGAAACCGGCATCGATCTCGGCAAACTGATGAAGATCGCCAATATTGTGGAAGAGGCGCTGGAGCATCCGCTGCCGGGGCAGGTGATGAAGGCCGGGCCGAGGCTCGACCTGCATGACATGGGGGATGTGCAGACGGCGGTGGGCTGATCCCATGCCGCTTTCCGACATTAGGGTTATCGACCTGACGCGCATTCTGGCCGGGCCGTTCTGCACGCAAATGCTGGCGGATATGGGCGCGGACGTTATCAAGATCGAACCGCCCGCCGGTGATCCGGTGCGCGGCCAGGGGATTATCCGTGACGGGGTGAGCTGGTATTTCGCCCAGTTCAACCGGAACAAAAAATCGGTGGTTCTCGATCTCTATACGGACGAGGGGAAAGAGACCCTCGCCCGTCTGATCGAGGGCGCTGACGTGCTGGTGGAAAATTACCGGCCGGGTGTGCTGGACAAGATGGGGTTCGATCAGGCGCGTCTCGATGCGCTGAACCCCGATCTGGTCGTCACCAGCGTCAACGGATATGGCTCCACGGGGCCCTATGTCGACCGGCCTTCCTTCGATTTCATCGCCCAGGCCATGAGCGGGTTCATGAGCGTGAACGGTGCGGATGGCGGCGATCCGATGCGGGCTGCGCCGCCGATGAGCGACCTGATCGCGGGCCTCTATGCCGCGTTCGGCACGCTTGCCGCGCTGCATGCCCGGAAGAGGATCGGCAAGGGGCAGCGGGTGGAATCCTCCCTTACTGGCGGCCTGATCAGCATGCTGGGGTATCTTTCCGCGGAATATTTCGCCACCGGCGAGGTGCCGAAGCGGACAGGCAACGATCATCCGATCGTGGCGCCCTACGGTCTGTTCACCGCATCCGATGGCCAGGTCGCCGTGGCCCCGTCGAATGATGCGTTCGTCGTCCGGTTTCTTGAATGCATCGGGCTCGGAAACTTGCTGGAGCAGCCGGATTACGCGACGAACGAGCGCCGGGTGCGGAACCGTCCAGCCCTGAACGAGCATATCAATGCACGGATGTCGGAACAGCCGGTCGATCACTGGATCGAGGCGATCAACAAGGCGGGCTGCCCGTGTGGCCGGGTGATGGACCTGCAGGAAGTGTTCACCGACCCGCAGGTGCTGGCACAGGATCTGGTCTTGGATGTGCCGCAGCCGGATGGTACGACCATCCGCATGACCGGGTTCCCGGTCAAACTCTCGGACACGCCTGCACAGCTGCGTCATCCTGTCCCGTCTCTCGGCGGCGATACGGATCAGGTGCTGGCGTCGCTGAGACCATCGGTCAAGAAAACAGGATAAATCAGGTATGAGTGATCGGAAGGGGCTGTTCAATACGTCAGCCTATGGCGGGCCGGGCTGGTCCGGACGGGAACGCACCCATCGCGAGGAGATCGGCGATCTCTGGGCGCCGTCGGGTATCGATACAGAATGGGCGCCGCTGAAAAGCGTGATCATGCATCGCCCGGGTGCCGAGCTGGATATCTCCCACAACGACCCGGACGCCGTGCAGATGCTGGCGCCGGTGGATCTCGGCCTGGCCCGTGCCCAGCATGACGGGATCGCGGAAGCCTACCGGGCGAACGGTGTCGAGGTGCATTACGTCGACCCGCCCGTAACCCCGACGCCGAACCAGATGTTCTGTGCCGATCTGTTCGTGATGACGCCGGAAGGTGCCATTCTGGCTCGCCCGGCATCGACGGTGCGGGCAGGCGAGGAGCGTCTGATCGCACGGCGGCTGGCCGATATGGGCGTGCCGATCCTGCGCACCCTGCGCGGCACGGCTCTGTTCGAGGGCGCGGATGCGATGTGGCTTGATCCGGAGACGGTGATGGTCGGCATGGGACAGCGTACCAATGCCGAGGCCGTGGCCCAGATCGACGAGGCGCTGATCGAGATGGGCGTAGAGGTGCTGCCGGTCGACATGCCGTTCGGCTGCATGCATTTCATGGGGCTGCTGCGGATCGTCGACAAGGATCTCGCTGTCTGCTGGTGGCGCCGCACGCCGCACGCCACGGTGCGGGCGCTGGAAGAGCGCGGTTATCAGATCGTCTGGCTGCCGGAAGGCCCGGATCTTGAGCTGAACCGGGCGATGAACATCGTTACCCTGGCGCCGCGCAAGATCTTGATGTGTGCCGGATACGACAGCGTGCAGAAGACCTATGAGGATGCCGGGATCGAATGCGTGACGGTTGATTGCTCGGAGCTGGTGAAAGCCGCCGGGGCAATGGGTTGCCTCACCGGTGTGGTTCACCGCGAGGCGGTTTCCTGACGCCTTAACGGCAAAGGCCGCGTTGCTCAGAAGTCGGTGACGCGGCCTTTATGTTCCCAATCGCCAAACCGGGTCGGCTCGGGCCCGTCATAGCCGCCGATCTCTTCGCTGTCCGGAATGCCCTTGGTCTCCGGTTTCAGTTGCGGCGGTGTGACGAAGGTCCCCGCATCAACGGCTTTCGGTGCCCTGTCCGGTGACGGTTTCGTGCCGCTGACGGTGACTTGCGTGAAGGTGCGTTTGGTCTCGCTCATGGCGCATATATGCCCCTTCGGAAGCGCCGCGCCAAGTCTTGATACGTTCTCCGCGATGCCCACTTAACATTCGTTCCGGCCGTGTTGCCGGATGAACGGGAATCTTCAAGAGGGATCGATGGGTTACGCACGCACCGCTTTGCTTCTGGCCGGAATGACGGCGCTGTTTCTCGGCGTCGGCTACATGCTTGGCGGCGAGGCGGGAATGATGATCGCGCTGGTCTTCGCGGCCGGCATGAATCTCTTCACCTACTGGAATGCCGACAAGATGGTGCTCGGCATGTATGGCGCGCGGGAAATCAGCCGCGCCGACCTGCCCTGGTTCCATGACATGATCCAGCACCTGGCGGAACGGGCGGAATTGCCGATGCCGAAGGTCTATCTGATCGAACAGGATCAGCCGAACGCCTTCGCCACCGGGCGCAATCCGGAAAACGCGGCGGTGGCCGCGACGCGCGGCCTGCTGGAGCGGATGAACCGGGAAGAGGTCGCGGGCGTGATGGCGCATGAGCTGGCGCATGTGAAGAACCGCGATACCCTGATCATGACCATTACGGCGACTATCGCCGGTGCCATCTCCATGCTGGCGAATTTCGCGCTGTTCTTCGGCAACAACCGGAACAATCCGCTCGGGCTGATCGGCACGCTGGCGATGATGTTCCTGGCGCCGATGGCGGCCATGCTGGTGCAGATGGCGATCAGCCGGTCACGGGAATACGAGGCCGACCGGATCGGTGCGGAAATCTGCGGCCGTCCGCTGTGGCTCGCATCTGCTCTGGGCAAGCTGGAGAAGGGCGCGGCGGCAATCGACAATCACGCCGCTGAACGGAACCCGGCGACCGCGCATATGTTCATCATCAACCCGTTGCACGCCAATGCCGTGGACAGCCTGTTCTCCACCCATCCGAACACGCAGAACCGGATCGCCGCCCTGCAGCGGATGGCGGGTGCGGCAAATACAGGCAGAGGGCCGTGGGGTTAATCCTCTTCTGTGCCGGATTGTTCCGTCACGTGGCCGGACAACTCGTCCAACAGGCGCATGACTTCCCTGGAAGCCTCTCCGGCATCCCAGATCAGCCGGATCGCCCCATCCATATCGCCTGACATGAAGGTTTCGGCGGCGGCAATGCCCGCACGATGAACCTCCTTGTGCGGGCCGATGAGGGCGGTCCAGGCGGGATGTCCCGTAAGCTGCGGATCTGTCTGGGCATCGTACCATTTGCCAAGTCTGCAGCTATGGTGATCCGCCAGCTCGTCGGGCTTGAGAAAGGCGCGCCCGGCAAGCATCTGGGCGAGGCGGCGCATCCAGATCATATGGTCCGACTTCGCGGCATGGATCGTCGCGTTCGGTGCCCCTTCCTGAACATATGCATCGATACTCGTCGAGATGATCGGCGCGGTCCGTTCGAGAGAGTCGATCGCAGCGTCGATCAGCGACACATTCTCGGCACTCATCCGGGCGATAACGCCGACGCCGCCGGCGATTTCCTCGGTTGCGGACTGCTGCTCGATCAGAATGCCGGAAATCTCCTCCATGCGGTCGGTAACGGAGGTGATGCCGCCAGCGAGGCGTTCCATTTCCGATCCCGCCGTCTCGATGGATTGCCGGCCGGTATCGACCGTTTCCGCGCCAGACTTCATGACGGTGACAATCGTGTCCATCTCCGACCGGAGCTCGGTGATGCGTGAGCGGATATCGTCCGTGGCTTCGGCCGTCTGGTTGGCGAGGGTCTTGACCTCGCCCGCGACCACGGCAAAGCCCTTGCCGGCTTCTCCTGCCCGGGCGGCCTCGATCGTGGCGTTCAGGGCCAGCAGGTTGGTTTGTTTGGCGATGGCTTCGATGGTGGAGACAATCTGGCCGATCCGGTTCGAGGCTTCGGCCAGGGCGCTGACCTTTTCGACAGCCGAATGCACGACCTCGAAGACCGCGCCCATGGCGGAAACCGCGCTGGCGGCGGCCTGCTTCCCTGTATCGGACACGGCGACGGCTTCCTGAGCTTCCGCCGCGGCGGATTCAGAGGTCGCGGTGATACTGTTTACGGTGGCCGAAAGCTCTTCGACCGCGGAGGCAATCGACTGGGTGCGGGAATCGACCTCTCTGACGGAGCGGGTCATTTCGGCAACCTGGCGCACGCTGTCATTCGCGGTCACAGACATCTCGACCCATTGCTTGAGCTGTCCTTCGGCATCTTGCGAGTGGCTCTGGAAGGAAGCGAGAACCTCAGCCGTTCTATCGCCAAGATAAGGTTCAAGCAGGTCCGCGTTCCGGGTCAGCAGGGCGTCGATAAAGGAGTCCGGCACAAGCACGATGTCGTCGAGGGCAATGGGTTCGGTCAAAGCCTTATCCTTTCCGCATTTCGGAGGCCCGTACCAGCATCGTTCGTCTTGGTTAAGAAATACCAAACGCACACAACCTCCACCCTGGCTCCATCCTGGCCGGTGGTCTGGGGTGGCTTTTTTGAGACTGCATGGCGGCTCTGCTGCGAAAATGCTGGTCAGAAAATTGGGGCTGGGGTAAGCGACGGTCATGGAAACAGAGCGAAAACAGGACGTCTCCGCTGCCCGGAGCGTCGCCTTCGATATTCTCCGTGCGGTGCTGACCAAGGGCACGCCGCTGGATGATGCGCTGGCCGTGCATGACGGTCTCAACATGCTGCCGCGCCGGGATCGGGGTTTCACCCGCACCATTGTCGGCATGACATTGCGCCGGCTTGGCCAGATCGATGCGTTGATCGAAACCCTGATCGAGAAGCCCTTGCCGCGCCAGGCGGCGGTTGTGCATGACGTTCTCCGGCTTGCCGTGGCCGAGCTGCTGTTTCTCGATGTCGCGCCGCATGCGGCCGTCGACAGCGCGGTGACGCTGGTGGAAAGCCGGGGGCACCCGAAATTCAAGGGCCTCGTGAATGCTGTCTTGCGCCGGGTCTCCCGCGAGGGCGTGGAGCGTCTGAAGGAATTCCCGGTCGAGATAAACTACCAGCCCTGGATGATCGAAAGCTGGCAGGCTTCCTTTGGTGTCGAGGTCGCACATGCCATTGCCGAATATTCCCTGACCCAGCCGCCGCTCGATATTTCCGTCAGAAGCAATCCGGAAGCATGGGCGGAAAAGCTGGAAGCCACATTGCTGCCGACGGGGACGCTCCGCCGTGAATTCGATGGCGCGATCACAGGCTTGCCGGGCTTTGACGCAGGCGGTTGGTGGGTGCAGGACGCCGCCGCCGCACTGCCGGCCAAATTGCTGGGCGATGTCAAAGACAAACGGGTCTTCGATCTGTGTGCCGCACCCGGCGGCAAGACGCTGCAGCTCGCGGCGATGGGCGCCAATGTGCTGGCGGTTGATCGTTCCTCCAAGCGCCTGAAGCGGCTGGAACGTAACCTGGACCGCATGGGGCTCCGTGCCGGTGTCGCCGTCGCCGATATCACCGGCTGGACAGCGCCCGACAGGCCTGACGCCATCCTGCTCGACCCGCCCTGCACGGCGACCGGCACCATTCGCCGCCACCCGGATATCCTGCATGCCAAGGGTATTGGCGACCTCAACAAGTTGACGACCCTGCAGGCGAAGCTGCTTGCGAAGGCGGCCGGGATGCTGCAGCCGGGCGGACGGCTGGTCTATTGCACCTGCTCCCAGCAATCGGAAGAGGGCGAAGCACAAGTCGCCCGCGCGCTGGCCGAGTTGCCGCTTGAACGCGATCCGGTAACGGTTGAAGAATTGGGCGGACTGGACAAGCTGCTGACTGCGGATGGTGACGTCCGCACCGGCCCGCATCTTTATCCGGAGCTGGGCGGTTTCGACGGGTTCTTCGTCGCGCGTTTCCGGCGGGTCTAGAGAGGGTTAAAACCCGCTCCGGCAAGCTTACATGGGAACGAAAGGGACGCGCTGGCGGTGCGCCGCCAGCGCAACCAGCTCGTCCACGACGCTGAGAAAGTGCGGCGCGTTGTTGTGCGCTTCCCAGCCGGCTTCATCCACGTAAAGCTCATAGACAAAAAATGACAATGGGTCGGTCGGCGAGCGGTAGGGCATGAAAAATTTCACGCCTTCTTCCGCCATTGTCGGCTCGATCAGCCCTTGCAGGATATTGGCAACAGCATCGCCCTGACCTTCCTTAGCCACGATGTTGATCGCGACAACAAATCCCTCATTGAGATTTGCGGCGGCGGGGTCTGTGTAAGTCATGGCGCTTAGCTCCGGCTTGCCAGCAGGCGCAGGCCTGCGAGGGCGAAGAAGGTGCCGAGCACGCCCTCGATCACACGGCGCGATCTGCTGTACAGCCGGGCCATGACCGGTGTGGAAAACATTACGGCATAGAGAACATGGATAGCGATCGACATCATGAAGGTGCCGACGACAATCGCGATGCCGACCGAAAACGGCGCGCCGTCCTGTAATCCAAGAGAGATTATCGCGATCCAGGCCAGCGCGGCTTTAGGATTGGTCATCTGGATGATGTATCCGCGCTTGAAATAGCCGGCGGGGCGAAGCCGTGCGCCGCTCAGCTCTTTCGCCTCGATATCGTGCAGGGATGCGGCGGATTTGAAGAATTTGAAGGCAAGCCAGAGCAGGTAGATGCCGCCAAAGATTTTTATCAGAAGAAGCAGTGACGCATAGGCCGTCAAAACGGCTGACAGGCCGAATAAGGTGAGCAAGGCCCATGTGAACGAACCGCTTGCCACCCCCATCGCCAGGGCAATTCCGGACGGTCTGCCCACGCCCATGGATGTGCCGATCACGGCAAGGATGTTGGGGCCGGGGCTTGCGATGGCGAGAAGAAAGGTGGAGTAGGCGAGCAAAATTCCGGGGAAATAAAAAGCGAGATCCTGCATGGCTTGCTCCGTATGGATAATTCAATGTTCATGTTTTGTTCTTTTAAGTTATGGCAAAATTCCACGCGTGTCAATAACGCCGTTTCAGCGGGGTTCCGACCGATTTTTTCCCGTTATGCCGTCTGATGTGACGAAAGCTGCGCCGCCATTTCCGCGGGCGTCATGCCGGTTACGGATTCCCGGGCTTCCGTCATAAGTGGACACTCCGCCACACCCCATTGCAGAACGAGATTGCGGCGCTGAAGTGCCGATGCGTTCGGGGTTCCTCCATGCAGGACGAGCGGATGGATTGCGACAATGGCGCCTGGTGCGCATTGAGCTGTAAGGATGCAGGGATCGTTCGCCGGAACTTCGTTTGCCGAAATGCTGCTCTTGTGTGATCCGGTGACAAAAGCAGTCGCGCCGTTGTCCGTCTGCATGCCGTCAAGGCAGATCATGATCCGAAGCATTTCCGGCTCTGCCGGGCAGATATACTTGTTCGGAAAATCCCTGTGCCAGCTGATACCGCTGCCGATTTTCGGAGCTTTCGACGTGATGTTCGCGAAATGCAGCACGATATCCGCTGTGCCGAGCGCCTGCGCGACGATGCCTGTCAGCCGTGTGTCGATGATAAACTTCAGCAATCCCGGATCGAACCGTGTGGGGTCGCCGAGGATGAAAACCGCGTCCTGATCCGCCGCCAGTTCCCGGCCGTTGCGTTTGCGTGCTGGCTGCGCCCTTTCGAAGACACATGCGTCAGACAGATCCGGCTCATTTCCGCTGAGGGCGCGCTGATGCAGGCTATCGACGGCTCCCCGCATCACGGTGAGATCGTCCTCATCAAAGATCGGGCCCGAGATGGCAAAACCGTCATGTTCGTATGCAGAAAGATTGATCATTAACCGGTCTTTTCAGGGCGTGCGCAAAGTTTAAACTGGAAGCCTGTGCGTCAGATCACAAATGCTATCAGACTTGAGCGCCAGACTTCTTGTTCCCCGCCGGGCAACCTGTTAGGTGAAGGCCATGCAACAGAACACACGAATCGCACCCTCCATCCTGGCGGCGGATTTCGCCCGGTTGGGAGCGGAAATCGAGGCCATCGACAAGGCTGGCGCCGATTATATCCATGTCGACGTGATGGACGGTCATTTTGTCCCGAACATCTCCTTTGGGCCGGCCGTGACCAAGGCCGTGCGCGGCAGTACGGCGAAGACATTCGACGTGCATCTGATGATCTCGCCTGTCGATCCCTTCATCGAAGCCTTTGTCGATGCCGGTGCGGATATCATTACCGTGCATCCGGAGGCGGGCGCCCATACCCATCGCACGCTGCAGCTGATCAAATCCTTCGGCAAGAAGGCGGGGATCTCGCTCAACCCGGGCACGCCGGTCGAGGTTGTCGACAACCTGATTGATCTCTGCGACCTGATCCTGATCATGTCGGTGAACCCCGGCTTTGGCGGGCAGAAGTTCATCGACAGCCAGTTGCGCAAGATCGAGGCGGTGCGGAAGAAGATCGACGCCACCGGACGGACCATCGATCTCGAGGTTGATGGCGGGGTGACGATCGAGACGGCGCCGGGCTGTATTTCCGCCGGTGCCGACGTGCTGGTTGCCGGGACCGCTGTCTTCAGGGGCGGGCCGGATTCCTACGCCGCGAATATAGCGGCCATTCGCGGTGAAAAGTGAGTTTCTGCTGAGCCTTTGGGGGCGGGCATGCGGACATTAAAGGAGCTTTATTTCGCCTCGCCGGTTTATCGCTGGCGCCTTGCGGCGAAACCATTGCTCGGGCTCAATGACCGGCTTTCGGACGATCTGCCGGGGGATACCTCGATCGGGCGTGCGATCCTGGACGGGCGCATGTCCTATGCGAACGGCAGCTTTACCCTTGAAGCGGATCCGTGGATCAAGGAGCCGGGAGAGCCCGGCGCGCTGGAACATCTGCACGGCTTTTGCTGGCTGCGCGATCTGCGCGACCTTGGCGGCGAGGCGGCCCGGCTGCGCGCTCGCGATCTGGTCGATGGCTGGCTGGCCCGGCATGACGAATGGGACGCACTGTTGTGGCGTCCTGATATTCTCGGCGCGCGGCTGTCTTCCTGGATCGGCAATTACGACTTTTTCGGCGGCTCGGCGGACGATGAGTTCCGTGCCGATTTCTTCCAGTCCATTGGCCGCCAGTACAGACATCTGGTCGGCGATATCGAGGCCTCGGCGCCGGGCGCCCGGCGCCTGCTGGCGGCCAAGGGCCTGTTCGCGGCCATGGCGGTGATTGGCGAAGGTTCCGGCAAGTTCGACCAGGCCCTGCAATGGCTGCATCGTGAGCTCGACCGTCAGGTCGCCGCCGATGGCGGCCATGTCTCCCGTTCGCCCGCCATGCAGGTCTCCGTACTCGCCGATCTGGTCGAGATCAGGAAAGCGCTGCGTCTGGTCGGACATGCCGACGAGGCTTTGGACGAGCGCATTTCCATGATGACGGCGATGCTCCGGCTGCTGCGCCATGGCGATGGCGGCCTGGCTTTGTTCAATCATGCGACAGAAGGCGAGGTCTGGTTCATCGACAGCCTGATCGCCCAGGCGGAAACCAAGCGGAAATCGCTGGCCTCGGCTCCGGATAGCGGATTCGAGAGACTGGTTGCCGGGCGGACCTGTCTGATCATGGATACCGGCAAGCCATCCTCGGCGGATCACGCGGCGCATGCCGGTCTGCTGTCTTTCGAGCTGAGCATTGGCAAGCAGCGGATGATCGTGAATTGCGGTGCCAGCCCGGCAGACCCGAAATGGGATGGCGCGCTCCGGGCCACAGCGGCGCATTCCACCCTCGTGGTTGATGATCGTAACGCGGCCGAGATCGAGGTGGATGGCCTTACCGGCACCCGCCCGGCGCATGTCCGGTCCGTGCGCTCCGAAAACGATGGTGACATGCTGATCGAAGCGGAGCATGACGGCTATCTGCCGACCCATGGCCTGAAGCATTTCCGCCGGGTCTATCTGTCCCATGCGGGGGATGATCTCAGGGTCGAGGACCGGCTGATCTATACAGGCGATCCCGGCGATTTGCCGAAGGAAGCCTGCATCCGCCTGCACCTGCACCCGAAAGTCCGCACCTCCATCATCCAGAGCGGCTCGGCGGCGCTGATCCGGCTCGGCAGCGGTTCCGGCTGGCGCCTGCGCTGCGATCGCGGGCTTGCCCTGAACGAGAGTGTCTATTTCGGGCGGGGTGGTCAGTTCCAGCGTTGCGAGCAGTTGGTGATCCGCGAGCCGCTGGACGATATCAGGGCGACCGGAGAGGTTACGATCCGCTGGGCGCTGCAACGTGAGGACGCCAAGGCGGCCGGATGACAATCGGCTGGCCCTTTTGGCCTGCGGAACGCTATAAGAGCGCCCATGCAACTGCTTACAGCCCTTGTTTTTTTCGGTGTTCTGTTCGTCGCGTCCCTGGCTGGCACGCGCGCGCTGATCACTGTGCTGACGCGCCGTGCGGTGATCGATGTCCCGAACGAGCGCAGCAGCCACGTTGTACCGACGCCGCGTGGCGGCGGGATTGCCGTTGTCACGGTGATGCTGGGTGGCTGGATCGGCTGGCTGGTCCTGCAAGGCACCCTTGATGGCAAGTCTCTGCTGATTGCCGGATTGACCGCCGGCCTCGCGATACTCTCCTTCATTGACGACATGAAAAACCTGCCGGCGCGGCTGCGGCTGCTTGTGCAGGCGCTGGCTGTTGCCGCCGGGCTGATGGTGACGGTCCCGGACACGGGCTTTACCAGCGGTCTGATCCCGGTCTGGCTCGAGCTTCCGATTGCGGGATTCGCCTGGCTCTGGTTCGTCAATCTGTTCAACTTCATGGATGGTATCGACGGTATCACTGGGGTCGAGACGATCAGCATTGGTAGCGGCCTGATCGGATTGACCGTGATCGGCGGGATCGGCGCTTCCATCCAGCTCCCGGCGCTGGCGATGGTTGCGGCGATTGCCGGTTTTCTGGTCTGGAACTGGCAACCCTCGAAGATTTTCATCGGCGATGTCGCCTCGATCCCGCTCGGCTTCCTGTCCGGCTGGATGCTGCTGGAGGCGGGCGCTGCCTCCGACGGGCTCTCGGGGTGGGCGGCAGTCTTGCTGCTGCCGGGATATTACCTGTTCGATGCGACCTTCACGCTGGTCAGGCGCGTGCTTCGCCGGGAAAATGTTTTCGAGGCGCATCGTCAACATTTCTATCAGCAGGCGACGCAGCGGGGCTTCAGCCATGCCGGTGCCTGTCTTGCCATTCTGGCACTGAATATCGGCCTGATAGCGCTGGCCCTCCTCGTGGCGCCGGTTTATCCACTGTTTTCCGTGGCCATTGGCCTCGGTGCCGTCATCCTGCTCTGCCTGCTCTTTCACAGGGGCAGGGTAAAGGCGGAGGCGGCGGTCTGACATGGCGTGCGGCTTGCCGGGGCAGACGCCCCCAGGCATCTGGTCTAAGGTCGTTGGCGTTTCGGGTCCGTTTGGGGCGGGGAAGTGATGAGCGATGACAATGTTCGGGTCTAAGCGCAGTTTTCTGACCTTCCTGCATGATGTCGGGATGGCGGCGCTGTCCTTCCTGATCTCGCTGACCTTGCGGCTCGGTCAGGACATCCTGGTCTGGCCGCGCGAGGTGGTCGGCTTTGGCCTGGTAGCCTTCACCGCCGTTGCCGCCCTGGTGTTCTTCTCCATGCGGCTTGACCGGACGGTCTGGCGCTATGCCTCAATGAGCGACCTCAGCCGGATTGTCCGGGCGGTGGTTGTCTGTATCGCGCTGTTCCTTGTCGTGCAGTTTCTGGCGACCCGGCTGGACGATTTCCCGCGTTCTTTCCTGATTATCGAGTTTTTCGTTCTGACATTACTGCTGGCCGGCCCGCGCTTCGCCTACAGGCTGGTCAAGGATGGTGCCTTCTCCAGCCTGTTCGAACGCAATGCGGCAGGCCGGGTGCCGGTGCTGCTGATCGGCGCCGGGGACGGCTCGGACGCGTTTATCCGCGAGATGGGCCGGGAGAAGGACGCGCCGTACCGGGTTGTCGGCATCGTCGACGATCTTGGTGGCCGAGTTGGCCGTATGATCCGGGGCATACAGGTGCTGGGTACGCTGGATGAGCTGGAAAAGGTCGTGGCTGATCTGCGCAAGCGGGACACGGCACCGCAACGGCTCGTCATTACCCGGCAGTCCATCGAGGGCGTTGTCATCCGGGATCTGCTGGACAGGGCGAACACCCTTGGCCTTGCGGTTGGCCGGATGCCGAAGATGGCGTCGCTGGAAGGCGCTGACGAGCCATCCGAAACAGTGCGTTCCGTCAGCGTGGAAGACCTGCTTGGACGCCCCCAGAAGGTTCTCGACCGCAAAGGCGTTTCGGACCTGATCGGCGGCCGCAAGGTGATGATCACCGGGGCCGGGGGAACGATCGGCGGTGAGCTTTCGCGCCAGATCGCGGCCCTTGGCCCGTCCGAGATCGCCTTGCTCGATGCGGGTGAGTTCCAGCTCTATCAGATCGACCTGGAAATCTCCGAAACATTCCCGGACCTGCCACGCAAGGCGCTGCTTGCAGATGTCCGCGATGCACAGTCAGTTGATGAGCGGATCTCCGGTTTCGCGCCGGATATCGTCTTTCACGCGGCGGCGCTGAAGCATGTGCCGCTGGTCGAGGCGAACCCGACCGACGGGGTGATGACCAATGTCATCGGCACGCGCAATGTGGCGGATGCCGTCGCGCGGCATGGCGTGGGCGAGATGGTGCTGATCTCCACGGACAAGGCGGTGAACCCGACCAATGTCATGGGCGCCACCAAGCGGACGGCAGAGGCCTATTGCCAGGCCAAGGACCGGGAAGAGGCCCGCCGGGGTGGGCCGCGCTATGTCACCGTCCGGTTCGGTAACGTGCTTGGCTCGACCGGCTCGGTCATTCCATTGTTCAAACGTCAGCTGGCCCGGGGCGGCCCTCTGACCGTGACCCATCCGGACATGACCCGTTATTTCATGACCGTGCGCGAGGCGGTGGAGCTGGTGCTGCAGGCGGCCGCCATGGATGCGAGCGCGAGTGCCGATACGCGGGAGAGCGGCGCCATCTGCGTGCTCGATATGGGCGAGCCGGTGAAGATCGCCGATCTGGCCGCGCAGATGATCCGCCTGTCCGGTCTTACGCCCGGTATCGATATAGAGATTTCCTATACCGGCCCGCGCCCGGGCGAAAAGCTTTTCGAGGAACTGTTCCACGATGCCGAGGCCTTGATCGCAACAGAGATCGAGGGCATCCACCGGGCCTCGCCGCGCACGGCCGATCTGGCGGTGCTGTCCCGCGTGCTTGACGAGATCGAAGCGAGCGGGCGTCAGCGCAATGGCGATCAGGTGCTGGGACTGTTGGCCCGGCTTGTGCCGGAATTCAGCGGGCAGACGGGTTCGGCGGCAGGGCAGCCGGAAAAACATGCTCCCGAAGCGCGTGCAGTCGAGCGTCCGGCCTAGAGGCTGAGAGCGCGGATGATTTCATCGGCCGCCTGTTCGGCGGTGCATGTCGCCGTGTCGATCCGGAGATCGGCTCCGGCCCAGGGGTGATAATCCCGGGCCATCACTTTCTGCCAGTCGGGCAGGGATTTGCCGGGAATATCGGCCTGCCGGGTTTCAACGCGCCGCCGGTGTTCCGCTTCATCGGAGCAATAAAGTTCTACACCGAAAAAAGCGCTCCCGGCTGTGCGTGCGGCTTCGGTGAAGATGTCTCTGGTCAGTTGCCACGGGTTCACGCAATCGACGATGGCGCTGAGCCCAAGGGTGAGGTTCGAGGCGGCGAGGGCCGCGGCGATCTGGTAACCCTGAGGACCGATATCCTGTCCGGGGGCGTCCGCCATCAGGACGCCTTCGATTTCATCGACACGAAGATAGGGGATGTTCTGTCGCCGGGCGAGTTGCCGCGCGATGGTGGTCTTGCCGACCCCGGGCAGGCCGGCGAAAGAGATCAGTGTGTGCATGTGCGGCTTTGCAATCCTGCTCCCGGCTCAGACATCCGTTGTATCGATTTCCGGGGTGCCCGTCAGATAGGATTTATGCTGTTTTCTGAACTGGGTTGGGGTCAGGCCGGTCCCGGTGGCGAAGAACCGGCTGAAATAGGCCTGGTCTTCAAACCCGAGACCGTAGGCGACTTCCGCGACGGACCGGGCCGTGTAGAGCAGGTCTCGTTGCGCTTCGAGCAGGGTGCGCTGCTTTAGTATCTCGAGCGGCGTGCGTCCGGATCGCGCCTGTGTGGCCCGGCGCAATGTGCGCTCGGATGTCGCCAGGCGTTCGGCGTAATCGGTAATCGTGAGCTGGTCCCGGAAGCACTCTTCCACCAGTGTCCGGAACCGTTCGAACAGATTGTCCGGCAAGGTGGCGTCGTTCCTGGACCCTCGGGCGCTTTCGGTGAGCCGGATGAACAGGCCGAGGATGCGGAGCAGATCCGCAGCCACAAGGGCGTGTTTGCCGGCTTGCTCCCGCCTGCTTTCAAGAAACACCCGCTCGCAGGCCAGGCGTATCTCTTCAACCGTTCCCAGATCTTCGGCAAGCGGCACAATGGCTGATGTGCGAATGGCGTTCCGTGCCGCCGCGTCGCCGGCATGTCCGACCAGTTCGCTCAGATAGGCTTCCGCGATTGTCAGGACATAGCCTTCCGTGTCCGGCCTGAAAACATAGCCATGAATGGCGTTCGGCGTGACGGCTGTCAGGGCGGGCGCGACGAGGCGGGCTGTCGAGCCCTCAAGCTGCATCTCGGCGGCGCCTGCGGTAAGCAGCAGGAATTGGAAAAGCTCCGGGTGCCGGTGTGGCCGGATTGTCCAATCATTTTCCCGGCTGCGCATCGGGATCGTTTCGATGTGCAGGAAACGCGGCTCCACAATGCCATCACCATCCAGATAAAGATTGAAGGAGGGAATGGAGTTCATAAGGGATTTGCCGGTTGCTGGGGCGCGCATTATCGGTGCGCAGGTTTCTAATAAAGATCAATTTGGCCGGAAAATGCAATTCTTTGTCCTGAACCTCTCTTAGCGGTTCCCGCTTTCCCGGATAAAATTCGAGATGTTCGGGAGGATTCAAAAATGAAAACCCAGGTCGCGATCATCGGTGCCGGGCCCGCCGGTCTGCTGCTTGCCCAGCTATTGCGCCAGAGTGGCGTGGAGTCCGTCATTCTTGAGGCGCGGTCGGAGGAATATGTGCTCAGCCGGATCCGCGCGGGCGTGCTGGAACATCCGACGGTCGAGCTGTTGCACTCCATTGGCGCCGGTGAACGGCTTGGCCGGGAGGGTATGCCCCATGACGGGGTGGACATGATCTTTCGCGGGGAGAAGCGGCGCATAGATTTCCCCGCATTGACCGGCGGCAAGAAGGTCACGGTCTATGGCCAGCAGGAGGTGGTGAAGGACCTGATCGCGCTGAAAAAGGATTTCGACGGGCAGATCCTGTTCGAGGCCAGGAATGTCCAGCTGCATGACATTGAAAGCGACAGCCCGTCGGTAAGTTTCACCCGGCAGGGTGAGGAGGTGGTGCTGTCCTGCGATTTCATCGCCGGATGTGATGGCTTCCACGGTGTGTCGCGCCCGTCCATCCCGGCCGGCCGGCTGCGGATGTTCGAGAAAATCTATCCCTTTGCCTGGCTTGGCATTCTGGCGGAAGCGCCTCCGGCCCAGGATGAGTTGATCTATTCCTATCACGAGAACGGTTTCGCCCTGTTCAGCATGCGTTCGCCGGAAGTTACGCGGCTTTATCTGCAGTGCGACCCGGAAGAAAATCTCGATGAATGGCCCGATGAACGGGTCTGGAGCGAGCTTCACACACGGCTGGAATCCGGAGATGGATTCCGAGTGAATGAAGGCAAGATCCTGCGCAAGGACGTGACCCCGATGCGCAGTTTCGTGTGCGAAACCATGCGCCATGGACGCCTTTTCCTGGCAGGTGACGCCGCGCATATCGTACCGCCGACCGGTGCGAAGGGACTGAACCTCGCAGCAGGTGACGTGAAGGTGCTGAACGATGCGCTGGTGGCTTTCTTCAAGGGCGGATCAACCGCTTTGTTGGATGCCTATGAGGCAACAGCACTGAAACGCGTCTGGGCAGCGCAGCGGTTCTCCTGGTTCATGACCCGCCTGCTGCACAAGTTCCCGGACGGCGAGCCGTTCGACGCTGAAATACAGATCGCGGACCTTGATTACTTCACCGGCTCGGAAGCGGGGCGGAAGACCATCGCGGAAAATTACGTGGGTCTCCCGTTCGGTTGACTGAAACAGGAGGAAGTCGAGTGCGCTGTTGGTTGGCGTCCAGCTCTTAACGCGCTATGACCGATGCATGAGCCACGATATTAATGCTTTAATGAAGCTGGTGGAGGCGGGCGAGGTCGATGCTGCCGAGCCGGGACTTGTCGCCATCGTTTCAGAAAATCCGCGCCAGCCGGCAGCACAGTTCTATCTCGGCATTATCCGCCTGAAGCAGGGACGAAACGAAGAGGCTGAAGCGGCTTATGCCGCTGCTGCCAGGGGGCTTCCTGGGGTGGCTGCGGTGCACATGAATCTGGCCCTGGCGGCTCACCGGGCTGGCAGTAAGGCAGTTTCCAGATCGGCGCTGATCCGGGCTCTTGTCTTAACTCCCGAGAGCATTGCTTCCTACACGCTTCAGAGTGAATGCGCCGTTGAGGACGGCAGCACGAGCGATGCCTTGGTGGCGGCCATACGCGCATTTTTCATTGCGCCGGACGAGCAGTGCGGTTTGTTGCTTGGCGCGTCCGAAGGTGCTGGCGATGCTGCGAAGGCTAAACGTGCCATTCAGCATTTGCTGGAGATGAACGCAGCCAAGCTCGGCGCCAGTATCAATAGCGCCTTTATTTTCCAGAAAAACGGCAGGACAAGGGAAGCTGAAGCGCTCTACCGTGCGCTGCTCAAACGTGCGCCGAACAATCCTGAACTCTGGTTCAATCTGGGTGTCACGCTGATTGAAGAGGGAAGGTTTGAGGCCGCTTCGGAACCCTATGCACGGCGGGCGCGGCTGGTTCATGGCCGGCCATTGAATGATACGAATGAATACCAGTCAATGCCCTCAGGGCCTGTCGCGCCGGTTGACCGTACTTGCGCTCGTCACCGTCTCAAACATGATGCCGAACAATATCGCTACCTGACGGACCTGAACGCCTTGCCTGAAAATTTCCAGAGTGAATGGAAAGCATATCAAGATCTGTTGGAAGGGTTGACTGAAGAGCAACGGGCGGCGATTTCATTCGATCTCGATGACAGCGCATATGCGCGTGTTCAGCGGTCCTACAATCGCCTCGTTCATATAGCAGCATCCGGTTGGACGGATGCCGATCCTCTTAATGCGGAGCTGGACTGGACGCGGATCGAGGAAAGTTTTCTTGATGGCGATCCGCAGGCGATTGCTATCGACGCTCTATTGAATGAAGACGCTCTCGCCAGGCTTCGCCGGTTCTGCTTTGAGTCGACGATTTGGCATCAGCTTAAAGGCGCCGGTTATCTTGGTGCCTATTACCGCTCCGGTTTCAACGATCCGCTGCTGTTTGCCATCGGGCGAGGCTTGTGCGCCCGGATGCCCCGTGTTCTCGGCCCGCACAAGCTCAAAATGATGTGGGCCTACAAGTACGATCAACATATGGCGGGCATCAATCCTCATGCTGATTTTGCCGCAGTGAATGTCAATTTCTGGATCAACCACGCAGAGTCCAATCTCGAACCTGAAACGGGCGGTTTGCTGGTGTTCCGGAAACCGGCGCCGAAAGAATGGACATTCGAACGTTATAACGCCGCACCGGCGAAAGAGATCTACGATTTCCTCGGGGATGAGAAGGATGCCCCGGTTAGGGTCCCCAACCGCGAAAACCGGGCCTTGCTGTTCGATTCACGCCTGTTTCACGAGACGGACCGCTTCAAATTTCGAGACGGGTATATCCATCGGCGGATCAATATCACCATGCTGTTCGGGCATGGCGGAGTCTGATGCCAGACGAGCCGCACAGTTCCGCCAGCAGGCTGGAGAGGCAGCCGTTGCGGGGCGGACAGCAGCATGCTTAGTCGCTGCTCAATGCGCCTTGTTGCTGGCGCCGATGGACACAGCCAGCTGCTACTATCTCAGCCTTGCTTCCAGAGGAACTGAGAGCTTTTCGGACTCAAGGCGTTTTGCCAAATGGGCTCTGGCTGCATTTCCGAAGCGGAATGCCGTGCCGTTGCACCGTGAACTGTTCACCCTTGCGGGGCTTGCAAAAGACGAACTGTCAACGCTTCGCCGGGCTGTGTTGATTGCACCGGGAAATGCTGACGGGCTCTATAATGTTGGTAATGCAGAGGACCGCGCGGGCCGATCAGAGGCGGCACTGTTAAGCTTCGCGCGGGCTGACATTATCCGGCCTTTGCATAGTGGCACTCTCGGGAATATTGCGCGCATCAAAAGCCTTATAATCGGTCATGAGAGGGCGGGAGTGGCCTTACGGAAGGCCCTTTGTGTTGAGCCGTCGGATGTACGCTCCTTGCGCCATGGTGGGCTCTGGCGGCGTGGCAAGGACGACCCTCTCGGTGCAGTAGACTGGTTTCGCCGCGCCGTGATCATTGATCCTGGCAAAGAAGTTCAAGGAGAGCTGGGCCGGGCTTTGATGATGACCGGTGAATTGGAAGAAGGATGGCGACGGCTTGAATATTTCCGTCTGCCAGATTGGCATGCACCGGTGGGTGGCCTGCCGCGCTGGGAAGGGCAGCGCCTCTTCGAAGGTTCCTTGCTTCTCTGGAGCATGGACAAGATTGGCGATGAGCTTTTTTTCTCAACGTTCCTGCAAAGGGCGCTCAAGGCTGCAGGACGTGTGACCCTTCTGGTCGATCCGAGAAACTGTTCGCTTCTGCGGGTGTTGCACCCGGAAATCCGGATTATCTCGTCGATCGACGAAGCGATGTCTGGCAACCCTCAATGGAAAGCATCGGCCTGCTATCCATTGGATTTTGTGGGGCGTTTTTTCGCCAAGACACTGGAAGACCTTGGCGAGAAGGGTGAGGAGCGGGTCCTTGGAAAATCAGCATCGCGCCATGATCTTTTACACATCGGTATTTCCTGGAAATCCGATGCGGAGCTTATTGGCGGATTGAAATCCACCGATCTTGCTGACTGGAAGGAGATCTTCGCACAGCCTGGCTGCCGGTTCTTTTCCTTGCAATATGGCGATGTGTCCGATGATTTGGAGGCCTTCCCAAATATTGAAACTATTGAGGGCTTTGACCCTTTCGGGGCAACGCTTAATTTTGCGGAACGAGTCTCGGAGCTGGATTTGGTGATCACGGTGGGTAACACAACGGCGCATGTCGCCGTCCGGACGGAGACGCCAGTCTGGGTTCTGCTTGCGTCTGGCTTGGGGCCGAGCTGGATCTGGCTTCGCCAGGGCACACAGACACCTGTATATCCGCGAGCTCGGATATTTCGGCAGCCGATACCCGGCGATTGGAAATCTGCTTTTCGGCAGGTGGTGGCTGAACTGTCCTGCTGGTTGCATTCCCGTTGATGTAAAACCCTGCTGCGCACCAATCTCAGATAAGCGAACCTGTCGAGTCTGGTTTTTGCTCGTAGAGGAAGATTGAAATCACCTTGTCAACAGCCGAACCGTCAGTGGAAAGAGGCAGGTGAAGGCGTTCGATCGGGGCATAATCAAGAGCGAATTGAAGACTTGGTGACCCTAATCTGTGAAGGGGCAGACCAGTTTCGACGACACGAACTCGATCAAGGTGAGGGAAGCTTTGCTTGAAGTCGGGAAAGGCTTCGTCGAGATAGGTTCCTTTGAGTTCACGTCTCATGGCGCGTGTAACTTCCGTACCCTGAACCTTGACCATGAAGCGGATTGGCTCTCGCGTGACGTCGACAAGCACCAGGTTCGGCAGGAGGCTTGGAATGTCGATCGGGTCGAAGTGCGTACGCGAGGGCAGCCGGTCTCCTGGATGTATCGACATCCAGTATTCGGCAAATTCCCTTGCTTTGGAATTCTGTATCGCCGGATGGATACTCTTCAGGTATGCCAGACTTTTTGTCGCACGATCCATTGGCGCCCTTGGTTGTCCACAAGTGAAGCTCAGTGTTCATTCTATACGGGATAACTGACTGCAATGCAGCTTTGAGAAAATCACAAAATCATAAAGGGTTAGGCGCGCTGCCCGCGATCAGGCAGTGTGATTGGATCAACTGAGGCAAGCATGGCTGTGGCAATGAGAAAGACCTGGGCGCACGAGATCATCATCGGACTCTTCGAACAATTGCGCTGGTCCTATCTGCCGCCTCTGATGGTTTATCTTGCCTACGGCATTTCCGGGCTGACATCGATTGTCGGGACCTTCTTCGTGAAGGAATATCTGGATCTGTCTGCCGAATTTCTGGCCGCGCTTGGCTTCTGGGCCGGCATCCCCTGGGCGTTGAAAATGCCGGTGGGGCATCTGATCGATATCATCTGGAAGTGGAAAGCGGTCCTCGTCTATCTCGGCGCGCTGCTGGTCTCTGCAAGCCTTCTGATCATGTACGGACTTATCGCGCACACGGACGCCATGACGGCGGTGATGCCGGCCGCGGCCTGGTTCGTTCTGAGCGCGCTGCTTTCGCCGACGGGCTACATCCTGCAGGACGCGGTCGCCGATGCCATGACCGTCGAAGCAGTACCGGTCCTTGATGAGAATGGTGAGCCGTTCGCGGAAGACGATGTCAAGGCCATGCACACTACCATGCAGATGCTTGGCCGGTTTGCGCTGATTGGCGGGATCGCGCTTGTGGCTGTCATCAATATCACGATGTTCAATGGCGTGGCGGATATGAGCGAGGCGGAGAAAGTCGGCATCTATGCCGATATCTATCTGCTCGCACTGGCCGTTCCGCTGGTGTCCGTTGTCGGTGTCATCCTCGGCGGGATCATGCTGCGCCACCGGGCGCGCAAGCTGCGCGCGACCGGCCTGCCGCCCGCCGAAGTCGACGCAATGCTGTTCCGGCCGGACGGGGAGGCACACCCGAACTGGTGGATTCTCGGCGGCAGTCTGGTGTTCGCCGCCTTCACGATCAGCGTCGGTCTGAGCGGTTTCGGTTATTCCGAAGAGGTTGTCTTCGCCGGATCGATGGCAATTGTCTGCTTCCTGATTTCCCGCCTGCTGCCGGAGCTGGAGCCGGCCCAGAGGCTCGCCCTTATCGGGACCTCGATTATCGTTTTCGTGTTCCGGGCGATACCCTCTCCGGGCGCCGGGTCGGCCTGGTTCAACATCGATGAGCTTGGTTTCGACCAGCAGTTTTTCTCCGTCCTGACGCTAATCAGCGCGGGCCTGGCGATGGTCGGGATGGTGGTTTTGCGGCCGCTTATGGCAACACGGTCAATCGCCTATATCGTGGTCCTGCTGTCTTTGTTCGCCGGAATTCTCTCGCTGCCGGATATCGCGCTCTATTACGGTATCCATGAATGGACGGCGCCGTTGACCGGCGGGGTGGTGGATGCCCGGTTCATCGCCCTGATCGATACGGCAATTGAATCGCCGCTCGGTCAGGTCTCGCTGATCCCCGTACTCGCCTGGATCGCCAAGACAGCGCCGGTGCATCTGAAGGCGACCTTCTTTGCGGTCATGGCGTCCTTCATCAATCTTGGCCTCTCCGCCGGAGCCCTAGGCACGAAATATCTGAACCAGATATTTCTGGTCACACGCGAGGTGCGGGACAGGACGACGGGAGAAGTCCAGGTTCCGGCCGATTATAGCGAGCTCGGGATGCTGTTGATCACCGTCGCGGTGCTGACCATCGCACTTCCGCTGATCGTGGTGGCGGTGATCCAGCCCACGCGGCTCAGAACACCGCGGTAGGCCGGTCTCCGGAAGGCCCGTGGTCAGCGGCGCAGGATCGTGCTGCTCTCGGCCGCTTTCTCTTCCCAGCCGACTTGCTCCAGTTTCGGGCGTTCCGATTCTTCCGCCGGATAGCCGACACAGAGATAGGCGGTGAGGGACCAGCTTTCCGGTACATTCAGCGCCTCGGTGACACGAACCGGATCAAGGATCGAGAGCCAGCCCGCGCCAATGCCTTCCGCGCGGGCGGCGAGCCAGAAGGTGTGGATGGCATTCACGGTGGAGTAATCCAGCATCTCCGGCATGGTCTGCCGGCCGAGACCATGGCCGCGCGGGGTTCCGTGATCGGTGAAGATGGCGACCTGCTCCGGTGCCTGATCCAGTCCGGCCAGTTTCAGGCGGGCATAGAGCTGCTTTCGCTCGCCGTCATAGCCTTCAAGCGCTTGCCTGTTCGCATCCTCGAACGCAGCCCGGACGATTTTCCGGCGCTCCGGGTCGGAGACGGTAACGAAGCGCCAGGGCTGACTGTAGCCTACGGAAGGGGCGAGCGATGCGACCTCTACAAGGCGCTGCAGAGCTCCTTCGGGAAGCGGATCGGGCCGGAAGGCCCTGACGTCCCGGCGCCAGCGCAGCAGCTGTTCAAACCGCGTCCTGAACGCCTCGTCGAACTCTGGTGCTGGCTCGTCCTCTGTCATCGCCCGTACTGGTCGTCGAAACGTTCGATATCGTCTTCACCGAGATAAGAGCCGGATTGTACCTCGACGATGATCAGAGGCTCCTCCGTCGGGTTCTCCAACCGGTGAATCCAGCCGAGCGGGATGTCGACGGACTGATCTGCATCCAGATGAATGACGTCCAGCCGATCCATGTCCGGTCCGCGCGTGACCAGGGCTTTCCCTGATATCACGGTCCAGTGCTCGGCCCGGTGCTTGTGGCTTTGCAGGGAGAGTCGCCCGCCAGGTGTCACGGTGATGCGCTTGACCTGATAGCCGTCGCCGCTGTCGATATTGCGGTAGCTGCCCCAGGGCCGATAGGTGGTTGCGTGGCTGATCGCTTCCGGCCTGCCGTTCTGCTTCAGCGCCTCGACAGCGAGTTTCACGTCCTGATCGGATGCCATCGACGCGACCAGAATTGCGTCGGGGGATTCGACCACGATCAGCTTTTCCGTGCCGATGACGGTAACCAGCCGGGATTCGGCGCGTACCAGCGTATCCTTGACGTTGTGCAGCCAGACATCGCCATGCGTCGCGTTACCGTCCGCGTCCTTGTCCTGCACGGCCCAGAGCGCACTCCAGGAGCCGACATCGGACCATCCCGCATCCAGCGGCACGACGGCGCCGAGATGGGTTTTTTCCATGACGGCGTAGTCGATGGAGATCGATGGTGCGGCGGCAAAGGCTTCGCCGTCGAGGCGCTTGAAGTCGAGGTCCGAGACGCCCTTTTCCAGCGCCGCTTCCGCCGCGGTCAGAATGTCCGGCGCCAGCCGTTCAAGCTCGGTCAGGAAATCGGCAGCCCGGAAGAGGAAGGTTCCACTGTTCCAGTAATAGTCGCCCGCTTCGAGATAGCCTTGTGCGGTTTCGAGATCGGGTTTCTCGACAAATCCCTCGATCGCGTAGCAGCCGTCCATACCGTCGAGTATGCCGTCGCGGCGGATATAGCCATATCCGGTTTCCGGGAGAGTAGGTGTGATGCCGAAAGTAACCAGCCGCCCCGCTTTCGCGGCCACGGCACCGGTCGCGACGGCCGCACGAAAGGCGTCCGGACGCTCGACCCGGTGATCGGAAGCAAGCAGCAGAACAAGCCCGTCCGGATCGATACTCCGTACATGCAGGGCGGCAACCGCCGCCGCCGGGGCGGAATTGCGTCCGACCGGCTCGAGCAGGATGGCGGAGGTCTCGACGCCGGCGCTTTGAAGTTGCTCCGCAACGGCGAATCTGTGCTCCGCATTGCAGATCACGGAGGCGGGGCCAAAGCCTTCGGAGGCCGGGAATCGCAGCGCCGTTTCCTGCAGCATGGTCCGATCACTCAGTATCGGAAGCAGTTGCTTCGGGTAGAGCGCCCGGGAAACCGGCCAGAGCCGCGTGCCGGAGCCTCCGGAGAGGATGACAGGATAGATCATGTGCTAACCGCGCATTTTATGTATCAAAGAGGCTTACTAACATTCAGCACCGGACGGAAGCAGATCATGATCGTCGTGTTCGGATCGATTAATGCAGACATCTTTTTTTCCTTCGAAAAATTGCCCCGGCCGGGAGAAACTGTTCTGACCGACGGGTACAGTCTCCGTCCCGGCGGCAAGGGGGCTAATCAGGCGGTTTCGGCGGCGCGGGACGGGGCGGATGTCCGCTTTGTCGGGGCCGTTGGACGTGATCCGAATGCCTCCACCTGTATGGCGGCGCTGGAGGAGGCCGGGATTGACACCTCCAGCGTTCATGTCATTGACGGTGTGACCGGCACGGCTGTGATTGCTGTCGAGGCAAGTGGCGAGAATCAGATCCTCGTCGCCAGCGGCGCGAACACGAAAGTATCCGCGAAATGGCTGCGGGATGATCTTTTGACCCTGCAGACGACCCTGCTCTTGCAAATGGAATTGCCGCAGGCGGAGACCGAGGCGGCCATCCGGAAGGCGCGGGCGAAGGGCTGCCGGGTGATTCTCAACGATGCGCCGTTCCGGCCGCTTTCCCGGGAAGTGCTCGCCGATGTCGATATTCTCATCGCCAACGAGGAAGAGGCTATGGGGTTGCTTGGCGGTGGCCCGGATCTGGAGAAAGCGGATCTCGCGCGCGGTCTCGCCCGGCTTTGCCGGGGCACGGGGATTGTCACCATCGGTGCCGCGGGTGTCGTCGTCGCGCATGGTGACGGCTGTTTCAAGGTTCCGGCATTGCCGATTGCACCGGTTGATACGGTCGGTGCGGGGGATACGTTTTGCGGCGTTCTGAGCGCGGCGCTGGATCGTGGAGAGGATATGATCGATGCCGTTCGCCGGGCTGTTGCCGCCAGCGGGGTGATCTGCACCTTGCCAGGAGCCCAGTCTCCGGAGTTGAATGAGGAACGGATCAACGCGGCTTTGGCCGACCTGCCTTCCGTGACACATACCTGACTGACGACAGCAAAACAAAGAGCGGGCCCGAATAGCCCGGTGAGGACACATCATGACGACTGAAACCCTTTATGAGGGCGGCACCATTCTCGACGGAGCTGGCGCCAGCCTCGAAAACCACGGTGTGATGGTGCGCGACGGCAGGATCGTCGAGGTTGCCCCCCGTGACCGGTTTCAGGGCTTCACCGGTTTCCGGGTCGATTTCACCGGCGGCACGCTGCTGCCGGGTCTGGTCGATTGTCATGTGCATCTCTGCATGGGCGGCGAGGGCAACCCGGCCTCGGTCCAGGCGATGATGACGCCGGGCCAGATCACCATGGCGGCCTACAAGCACGCGCAGACTTCCCTGATGGGCGGGATCACCGCGCTCAGGGATTGCGGCGGCAAGGACTATCTGGAGCTTGCCGTACGCGATGCCTGCAACAGCGGCGCCCAGATCGGGCCGAGCATCCTTTGCTCCGGCAAGATCATCTGCATGACCGGCGGGCACGGCAACCGCAACGGCCGCATTGCCGATGGCGTTGACGAGGTGGTCAAGGCCGTGCGCGAGCAGATCTATGCCGGCTCCGACCTGATCAAGCTGATGGCGACCGGCGGCGTGATGACGCCGGGCGTGAGCCCCGAGGACGCGCATTTCACGGCGGAGGAAATGGCTGCGGGTGTGGCCGAGGGCAAACGCTTCCACAAGCGCGCGGCCAGCCATGCCCAGGGCGGTCTCGGTATCCTGAACGCCGTCCGCGCCGGTGTTGCCTCGATCGAGCACGGCATCTTCATGGACGATCAGTGCCTGAAGGAAATGCTGGAGGCCGGAACCTATCTGGTGCCAACCCTGGCGGCGGTGAAGAACATCGTTTCCAACAAGGATAACGGCGTTCCGCTGCAGGCGGTGGAGAAGGCCATACGGGTCGAGGAACGCCATATCCAATCGATCAAGATGTTCTATGACGCGGGCGGCAAGATCGCCATGGGCACCGACGCGGGCACGCCGTTCAACAAGCACGGCAAAAACGCACTGGAACTGCGCTACATGGTCGATATCGGCATCGCGCCGATGGACGCGATCATCTTCTCAACCAGCAACGGCATCGACCTGATGGGGCTGGAAGAACGTGGCACCGTCGCTGAAGGCAATCACGCCGATCTGCTGATCGTCGATGGCGATCCGCTGGCCGATATCGACCGGGTTGCGGATCGGGCGAACCATCGTATGGTGGTGAAGAACGGCGTTCCCGCGCGGATCCGCACGGATGATGCTGAGCACGAAACACGCAGCCCGGCGGACAATGTGCTCCGCTTTGCTTCAGCCGCCAACGCGGCTTTTTGATCTGAACTTGGGCCGCCAACGCGGCCTTCTGATTTCAAACCACGGAGCGGATTATCCAATGCCCATCAATAACCGGATCGCCGAGTTCCACGAGGAAATGACCGCATGGCGGCGTGAGCTGCACCGGCATCCCGAAACAGCGTTCGAGGAACATTGGACGGCCGCCTTCATTGCCGAGAAGCTGGAGAGCTTCGGTATCGAGGTGCATCGGGGGCTGGCCGGAACCGGCGTGATCGGCACATTGAAGGGCAACGGCGAGGGCGGTGCCATCGGCCTGCGCTCCGATATCGATGCGCTTGATATCACGGAGCAGACCGGCGTTGAGTACGCTTCGGAAAACCCCGGCAAGATGCATGCCTGCGGCCATGACGGACACACCACCATGCTGCTCGGCGCGGCCAAGTATCTGGCGGAAACCCGGAACTTCTCGGGAACCGTCCAGTTCATTTTCCAGCCTGCGGAAGAGAACGAAGGCGGCGGCCGGGTCATGGTCGAGGAAGGCCTGTTCGACAAGTTCCCGGTGGATTCCGTCTGGGGCATGCATAACTGGCCGGGCATGCCGGTTGGCACAGTCGCGGTCCGTCCGGGCCCGATGATGGCCGCCTATGACATGTTCGAGCTCGACATCAAGGGTGTCGGCGGGCATGGCGCCATGCCGCATCTCGGTATCGATCCGATTCTGGTCTCGGCCCAGGTGGTGACCGCCTTGCAAAGCATCGCCAGCCGCAATGTCGATCCGATGGACGCAGTGGTCGTATCGGTCACCAAGATCCACGGCGGCGATGCCTATAACGTCATTCCGGGCATGGTTCAGCTCGCGGGAACAACCCGCTCCTTCCGTCCGGAAGTGCGGGACATGATCGAGCCGAAAATGAAGCAGATCATCGACGGCGTCTGTGCCGGTTTCGGGGCGACGGCAGAGCTGCGCTATGAGAAGCGCTATCCGCCGACCGTGAATTCGGATGCGGAATCCGCGATTGCCGCCCAGGTGGCCGAACGGCTTGTCGGCAGCGAGAAGGTGATTCTCGATCCGACCCCGAGCATGGGCGGCGAGGATTTCGCCTTCATGCTGGAGAAGAAGCCGGGTTGCTATATCTGGATGGGTAATGGCGGCGGCGGCGAAGGCAAGATGCTGCACAATGCAGGCTATGACTTCAATGACGAGGCTCTGCCCTGGGGCGCCAGCTACTGGAGCCAGCTTGTCGAGGACCAGTTGCCGCGGGCAAGCTGAACCCTGAAATCATAGAAAACAGAGAGCCAGTCTTTTCTGAAAGGCGCACCGCATGCTGACGGTCCAGGGCCTTGTAAGGCTGCATCTCGGACCTCTCGATCTTGAGGTCGCGGCAGGAGAGTGCGTGGCATTGCGCGGCCGCTCCGGCTCCGGGAAATCGCTTGTCTTGCGGGCCATTGCCGACCTCGATCCTGCCGATGGAACGGTCGTCCTGGGCGGGCGGGAGCGGAACACCATGTCCGCGCCCGACTGGCGCCGGCAGGTCGGCTATTTGCCGGCGGAACCCGGCTGGTGGACGGAGCGCGTCGCCACGCATTTCACCGACTGGAGCGCCTGCCGGCCCATGGCCGAACGGCTGGGGCTGGACCCGGCTGCGGGTGACTGGTCCATCTCCCGTCTCTCTTCGGGGGAGCGTCAGCGTCTCGGTCTCGTTCGGCTGCTGGAGAACCGGCCCCGCTGCCTGTTGCTGGACGAGCCGACGGCCGCGCTCGACGAAGCGGCAACGGCGGTGGTCGAGGATCTTGTCGCGGAACATTGCGAAGCTGGCGGGTGCTGTCTTTTTGTCACGCACGATCCGTCGCAATTCGCCCGCGTTGCCCGGCAAGGATACCGTCTTGAAGAGGGGAAACTTGTTCCGGAGGGGCGGACATGAATTATGTGACGCTCGACTATACGGACCTGGCTCTGGCGGCATCCCTGCTTCTGATCAACGGCGGGATTTCTGTAGTACTCTCGCTTGGTCTTGCCCGAAGCCTCGCCATCTCGGCGGTCCGGATGGTTGTGCAACTCCTGTTGATCGGGTTGATCCTCGATTTTCTGCTGGCTTCCGTCTCGCCGTTCTGGACCGGGCTTGCCGTGCTGGTGATGCTGGGATTTGCCGGGTACGAGGCCATGGCGCGGCAGGACCGGCGGCTGAAGGGCTTTTGGGCCTATGGGCTCGGCACTGGCGTGATGACGCTGGCTGCCTTGCTGGTGATGAGTTTTGCCCTGATTACACAGGTCGCGGCCGATCCCTGGTATCACCCGCAATATCTGCTGCCCATGCTTGGCATGGTTCTGGGCAATTGCATGACCGGCGTGGCGCTGGCCATTCGTTCTATCACCAGCGCGCTGGCCGATAGCCGGAGCGCGGTTGAGGCCCAGCTGACGCTTGGCCGGACATTCCGGTTGTCGGCCTTGCCCATGGTCCGTTCCGCACTGAAGACCGCCATGACCCCGACCATCAATTCAATGGCGGCGACGGGGCTGGTGTCTTTGCCCGGGATGATGACGGGGCAGATCCTTGCAGGTATCGATCCGGTCGAGGCCGTGAAGTACCAGCTTTTGGTCATGTTCCTGATCGCCGGTGCAACGGCAATTGGGGTTACCGGGGCTGTATTCGCAATCAGCCGGCGCCTTTCCGACAATCGCCACAGGTTAAGGTTGGATCGGCTGACGGATGGTTCTGTTTATTAGTGATGTTTGGTGTTTGTTTGTCTATTTATTGTTTTATTTTGGTAAAGTTTTATTTTAATTGGTTTATGTAATGTTTGGATTTTTCTGTCTTCTAAAATATATTTCTACGACGATCGAATGATTGTTCTGCGGTTATTGGGCTTTAAGAATGACCCGGCGATTGAACGTCAGGCGTCTCGTTTACGCCCGCAAGGAAGCCGACATAGAGTAGTTTGACGGGATCATTAGAGGCTATGAATCATTTTTCGGGTGTCCGTGGCGATAGGTCGCAAAATGATCGTCTGCGAAGAACCAAGGACCGCAAGGAACTGACGCCGGTTGCTGTCAAGACAGTGGCGACGCTGTTCGATCTTTGGGCATTGCCGCCGCGCAAAGCCGCGAAGCTGATGAATGTCGACGAGGCGACCTGGGCTGCAATGGATGATGGCAGCTGGCAGGGTATTCTTTCCGCCGAACAGCTTGAGCGGACGTCCGCTTTCGTTGCGATTTACCGTAGCCTGACCGATATTTTCGGGGAATCCACCGCGGAAAACTGGCCGATGGCCGCGAACCGGCTTGACCCTTTTCGCGGCAAGCCGCCCGTCGATTTCATGGCCTCTGGGGACCTCGACAGAATTCAGGCAGTCCGTCGTCATCTGAAAGCGGTTCAGCATGCGAAGGCGATTTGATCCGTACCCTGCAGTGCTCTTTCTATGGCTGGCGCATAAAAAAACATGAATAATTCAACGCACTTGCAAGATGCGCCCGTAGAACTTGCGGATGACGAGATCCGGAATGCCAGCCGGGCCATCCTCGCTGGACGGTTTCGCTCGGAATTCAGCGAGCAGGTCAAGCAGATCAGCTTCGTTGAGGAGATGGACGGCCTGCCTGAGCCGAAGCTCGCGTTTCTCTACAAGCTTTGGCTTGATAACGCGGACCCGGAGACCGGCCGGCATAACCGCTCGGACTTCGACATGGTGTCCATGCTCCCGGCGGTTGGAAATATCATGATCCTGGACGTTCTGCGGAACGGGCTGGACGGCCGCTACCGTCTTTACGGAACCGGTATAGCGGACTCATCAACGCGCGACTGGACCGGTCACACTGTTTCCGAGATGAACCGGATAACCCGTCATGAACAGGCGTTGATGTATCGCGCGGTCTATCTGAGTGTTTATGAGTCGAACAGGCCGATCTATTCGGAGCATCAGGCGCCGCTTCAGCTCAGCGGAAAGATCTGGCGCCGTCTGGTCTTGCCGGTCTCCTATGGCGGGGAGGTCTGCGAGCAGTTCATCGTCGGAAACATACCGGTCTCGTCGGTTCCGAAAGATACCGGGGAACAAGAAGGGCTGCTCTAGGGGAGCTTGTCCCGCGCAGGCTGTGCCGGGTTAGCTGCAGGGGGCGTTGTAAAGCCAGCCGCCGTCCGGATGCGGCCGGGCATAGACGTCGATCGACTGATCGAACCGCACATAGCAGGAAAACAGCGGCAGGGTCATGAAGTTGGTCAGCACCAGCGAGACCGTATCGCCACCGAACAATGTTCCCACCAGACAGATCTTGGTGCGCCCGTTGCGCGCCAGCCGGAAACTGGTCCGCTCCCGCGTTTTCAGCTGCACCCGTCCGGTGATGGTGAAGGGCGCGCGATTGCGCACCAGCACGCAGACCTCGCCGGTCTGTCCCGCGCCCGGCGGCGCTTTTCCGTCGCGCCTGTTCATGACTGTTGACTGTTCTTCCTCGCAGGCGGCGAGGCCGAACGTGGCAAGGAGGATGAGCAGGAGGGAAAAGGCGCGTATGCGGTTCATGGGGCCAAGCTAGAGACGGGGTGACAAGGCGTCAATGCGGCGCGGTATCTCATTGTCCGTGCCGTGCTTGTGTCCGGGGATCCAATGCATCCTGAAGCCCGTCGCCAAGGAAATTAAAGGCGATGACAGCGGCGAAAATCAGCATGCCGGGCCAGATGGCGAGCATGGGAGACAGGGAGATCAGATCCTGTGCGCCGGTCAGCATGTTACCCCAGCTCGGGATCGGCGGCTGGATGCCGAGGCCGAGGAAACTGAGCACGCTTTCGAACAGGATCACGTTACCGACAGTCAGCGTCATGGCGACGAGGATCGGGGAGGCGGCGTTGGGCAGGAGGTGCCGGAACAGAATGCGGGACGGCGGCAGGCCCTGGGCGCGGGCGGCTTCGATGAAGTCCCGCTCGCGCAGGCTGAGGACCGTGCCGCGCACCAGCCGCGCCGTTGTGGTCCAGCCCACCAGGGCGATGATCACGATGATGCGGTAGAGACTGAAATTCTCCGAATGTACCAGCTCCGGCGGCAGACCGAGCTTCGCCGGGTCTATGGCGGCCAGTACGATCAGCAACGGCAGCAGCGGCAGGGATATCACCCCGTCGGCGAGCCGCATCAGCACGGCGTCCGTAATGCCGCCTCGATAGCCCGCAATCAATCCGGCCACTGTGCCGATGGCCGTGGCGCTCAGGGCGGCTGCGATCCCGACCGTCAGCGATACCTGCCCGCCGTCAAGCAACCGCATCAGCAGGTCCCGGCCGATCTCGTCCGTGCCGAGTGGATGGGCGGCGGACGGTGGTGCCGCGATATTGAAGAGATCGATCGACGTGGCGTCGATATCGAAAGCGGCACCGATCAGGGGCGCGCTGGAACAAACAAGCAGCAGGCATGCAAGCAAAACCAGGCTGACGGCGGTTGAGCCGTCGCGCAGCAGGCGCCGGAGCGGTCCGCGCCGTGATTGTGCCGGATGATGGAGGGATATGCTCATGCCCGGCGCCCGCCGGTCAGCCGGATACGGGGATCAATCAGGCCATAGGCGATGTCGGCGGCGATGTTTGCGGCCAGGGTGACGGCGGTGGCCAGCAGCAACCCGACAAGGGCCAGGTTGTAATCGTTCCCCATTACGGCGTCATAGATCGTCTTGCCCATGCCGAGATAGGCGAACATGGTCTCGACGATCAGGGCACCGGAGAAGAGCGCGCCAAAATCGAGCGCCATGATGGTCACGACCGGGATCAGGGCATTGCGGAACCCGTGACGCCAGAGAATGGCCTGTTCGGTGACACCTTTTGCCCGCGCTGTCCGGATATAATCCTCACGCAGGACCTCGATCATCGCCGCCCGGCCGTGGCGGGTATATTGGGCGATGCTGGCGACGGCGAGGGTGACGACAGGGAGCGCCAGATGGGCCGCCCTGTCTCTGAAGCCGCCATCGCCGATGGTGACCATGCCGCTTGCCGGAAACAGACCGAGCGTGACGGCGAAAAGCAGGATCATCAGCAGGGCGAGCCAGAATGCCGGGACCGATATGCCGGCAAAGCAGAGCAGGTTGATCAAACGGTCCGCCATGCTGCCGGGGCGGCGGGCGGCGGCGACGCTTGCGGGTAGGGCGATGGAGACGGCAAGAAGGAAGGCCAGCCCCATCAGCAGCAGGGAGTTCAGCAGCCGTGGTGCCAGAACATCCAGCACCGGCGCGCCGAACAGCCTGGAATAACCAAGATCGCCTTTCAGGGCACCGGCCAGCCAATCGCCGTAGCGTTCGATAAAGGGCCGGTCGAGACCATGCAGGGCACGCAGCCGCGCCACGTCTGCGGATGTCACGCTGGGGTCGCCGGCCAGCATCAGGTCGATCGGATCGCCCGGCATCAGGGCCAGCAGCCCATAGGTTACGAAGGACATGACCCAAAGCAGGATCAGAGCCTGAAGCAGGCGGCGGATCAGGAATCCGGTCATGATGATCCGGGGACTCTCATGCTGCTACTGGCTCGCGCTCGATCCGTCGCGCCACTGTTCGATCCAGTAGGTGGAGCTGTATTTGTGCCCGGTCGGCCTCAGGCCCTTCAGCCATTTCGGCAGAATATAGGCCTCGGACCGGAAATAGAGCGGAATGACCGGCAGGTCCGTCGCATAGAGGATCTGCTGCTTGGCCCAGAGAGCGCGGCGCTTTTCCCGGTCGAGCTCGACTTCGATGGCGTCGATCAGCGCATCCATTTCAGGACTGTTGTAGCCGGTGGCGTTCTGACCGGCCCAGTTGTTCTCCTCGGTCGGGATCGAGGTTGAATAGAGCGTGGTCTTGGGCAGGGATTCCGGCGCCGAAAGCCAGGCGAACATGGCCATGGCCGGGAATTTACGCTTCAGGACGGTCTCGCCGAAAAACACCCGGGCAGGCTCGTTCCGGATCGTCACCTCGATGCCGACTCGTTTCCAGTAATCCTGCAGCACCTGTTCGACCAGCTCCCGGATCCGGTTCCCGGCCGTGGTCATGATCTCCAGACTGAGCTTCGTGCCGTCCGGTCTGTACCGGACACCGTCCTTGATCACGGTCCAGCCTGCCTCGTCCAGCAGCGCCTTGGCGCGGGACGGATCATAGGGATAGAGCGGCAGCTTGTCGTGATAGGCCCAGTCCAGCGGGTTGACCGCGCCATGGGCGACCGGCTGGTTGCCGTCGAACAGTCTGTCGGAGATGGCCTGCCGGTCGATGGCATGGAGCAGGGCCCGGCGCATCTTGACGTCGGCCAGCACCGGGTTGTCGAGATTGAACTCGATATGCTCGTAGATCAGGCCGGGCTTGTAGATAACGTCGAATGTGTCGCCATGGCGCTTCTCGAAACCGAGCGCCTGATCGAGGGTGAGGCCGGCCTCGCCCGCGATATAGTCTATGGAGCCGGAAAGCAGATTGGCTTCAAGCGCGGCGGTCTTTTCGATGGTCTTGACCACGATACGCTCAAAGGCCGGCTCCTTTCCCTGCCAGTGTTCGTTCCGGGTCAGCACGATATAGGCGCCCTCATTCACCTCCGTGACCCGGTAGGGGCCGTTATAGAGGCCTGGCGTGCCGGGCGCGGTCTTGTAGAGGGTGCGGTTCTTGTATTCGCGAGGGTTCGCGAAAGCGGCGCGTTCCAGATGGGCGGGCAGGAGCTGGAAATCGCCGAGCGTGTTGTAGCGGTAATCGATCTTGTCCCGGACGATGGTGAAGGTGCGCTCGTCCTCGACCTCGATATCGACAATTTCCTGATAGCTGTTGGCATCCGCGACGCCGGTTTCCGGATGCCGCCCGACTTCCCAACTGAACAGCACGTCATCGGTGGTAATCGGCGTGCCGTCGCTCCAGAGGGCGTCCGGCTTGATGGTGTAGGTGGTTCGCACGCCTTCCTGGCCGGTTTCCTTGCCTGCGGCGTCAAGTACAGCAAAGCGTTTCGCCCGCTTGTTCTCGAAGGTCGGCAGTTCGGTGCACCAGATGCAGATCGGCTCCCAGTCATGGCCGAAGATGGTGATCTGCCGTTGCGCCATGCCGAGCACATAGGTCTTCACCAGCATGGAATCGATCATCGGGTTCAGCGTCGTCGGGAACTGGGTAATCCCGATGACGAGTTGTTCGCGCGCATCGGCGGGGCGGGCAAGGGGAAGTGCGGAAAGCAACAGGAACAGCCAGAAGGTCAGGACGCGGGCGGATCGTCGCATCGGGGGCTGTCTCCGTCTCAGTGGATAGATTTTATAAGGATAGGAGGCACGGCGGGTGATTTCCAGCGCCGTGCCCCTGCATCGGTGATCAGGTAAGCGGAATATCCAGCACATGCTTCTTGAAGGCTGGCCGTGCGGCAATGCGCGAGTACCAGGCTTCCAGCGCGGGCATGGATGGCCGGTCCTGGATCAGGGTCAGCCAGCGATAGCAATTTATGGCAAGCACGATGTCCGCCATGGTCAGCCTGTCGCCCATGATGTAGTCGCGGCCCGTCAGCCGTTCGTCGAGGATTTTCCAGATCGGGATCATGCTTTCCCGCGCGGCCTCTATCGCCGCCAGATCGCGCTCTGCTTCGGGAGTCCGGACCAGGCCCCAGAAAATTACCGTGATCGGGGCCAGAACGGTGGTCTGCAGCCAATCCATCCAGCGATCCGCATCCGCATAGGCACGCGGGTCCGCCGGGGCCATGTCGCCAGCCGAGTATTTGTTGCAGAGATAGCGAACGATGGCGTTGGATTCCCAGAGGACAAAATCGTCCTCGATAATCGTCGGAACCCGGGAGTTGGGGTTCAGGGAAAGGTAATGACTGTCTTTCGTGTTGGCGAAGGCACCGCCGAAATCTTCGCGCTCGTTCGGTATCGACAACTCCTCGCAGAGCCAGGTTACCTTCTGCACGTTGCTCGAATTATTACGGCCGAGAATCCTCAGCATCACTCTTCCCCACTTTGATTTTTACAGGTTTGTTTTATCAGACGTCGACAGTCTCGCGGCTGGCGGCCCAGCCGTCCGGATCGCGCAGGAACTGGCGTACTTCGTTGAGCTGCGCTTCGGTAAAGCCGCGCTTCTCCGCCGCCGCCAGCACATCCCACCAGGTGCAGAGCCCGTGCAGGTCCACGCCCTTTTCCTTCATGGAAGAGGTGCTCTGCGGGAAATTGCCGTAATGGAAAACCACGAAGCAGTGGGCGACTTCGCCGCCAGCCTCGCGAATGGCGTCGATGAAGGAGAGCTTGGAGCCACCGTCCGTCGCCAGATCCTCGACCAGCAGGATGCGCGCGCCTTCCTCGAAAGTGCCTTCGATCCGGGCGTTGCGGCCGAAGCCCTTCGGCTTCTTGCGGATATAGAGCATCGGCAGGCCGAGCAGGTCAGCGATCCAGGCGGCAAAGGGAATGCCTGCCGTTTCGCCGCCAGCCACGGCATCGAATTGCTCGAACCCGGCTTTCTGGGCGAGCAGCTCGACGCCCATTTCCATCAGCTGCTTCCGGGCGCGCGGGAAGCTGATGATCTTGCGGCAATCCACATAGACCGGGCTGAGACGGCCGGATGTGAAGGTGAACGGCTCTTCCGGGCGGATGTGAACGGCTTCGATTTCAAGCAGGATATTCGCTGCGGTCTCGGCGATGCTCTGGCGGAAGTCGGGTGTCTGGCTCTCGTCCATCGACGGGGGATCTCCTAAGGCGGGCAAGTCGATTTTTGGCGAGCATAAACCAAGCGTCAGCGCTGTTCACCCTCGGAAAGCAGGATTGTTTTCAAGCGGTCGTGAGAAAGTGCCGCTACGGGCTCGTTCAGAATCAGAGTGCCCCGATGCAGCACGGCGATCCGGTCGGCGACGGCAAGCGCCGTGGCTGTGCTTTGCTCGGCCAGAAGCACGGCGGCACCGTCATTCGCGAGCTGCCGGATGGCGGGAAACAGCTCCTGACAGATGACGGGGGCAAGGCCGAGAGACGGCTCGTCCAGCAGCAGGATTTCCGGGCGCTGCATCAACGCGCGGGCGATGGCGACAACCTGTTGTTGCCCGCCGCTGAGGCTCCAGCTCTCCCGGTCAAGAATGGTGCCGAGCAGGGGGAAGAGATCCGTGAGCTCTTCGATCCGTGCGAGGCGCTGTCCGCGTGTTGCCTTCATTGCCGCATGCAGCGTGTCTGAAACGGACATGCCGGGGAACAGGCGACGTCCTTCGGGACAATAGCCGATGCCGCGCTGCGCCCGGTCCGGCGTATCGCTTCCGGCAAGCGACTGCTCCCGGAACAGGATTTCTCCACCCGCGAGCGCTTCCAGTCCCATGGCGGCCCGCAGCAGGCTTGATTTACCGGCGCCGTTCAGGCCGATGAGGGCGAGGATCTCGCCTGGTGCGACCTCGAGTGTAAGGCTGCGCACCGCAAGCGCGCCGCCACGCCGGACCGAAACATCCCGGAAAGAGAGCAGGGAGGCACTCACAGCGGGCTCTCCCCGAAATAGGCGCTGATGGCCGCCGGATCACGGGCGACATCGGCAGGCGTTCCCTCGGCGACGACCTGCCCGGCACTGAGGCAGATCACCCGGTCCGCCAGCGGCAGCAGGAAATCCATCGCGTGGTCGATCAGCAGGATGCCGTGACCCGCATCCGCCAGCCGTTTCAGCAGGGCGGAAAGTTCCGAGCGCTCTACCTCGTTCATGCCGGCAGCCGGCTCGTCCAGGGCGAGGATGGAGGCGCCGGTGGCAAGCGCGCGGGCGATTTCGAGATGTTTCAGGGCCGCCGGTGGCAGGGTTCCCGATCGCTCGTTGACGTGGTTTGCAAGGCCGACCTCAGTCAGCCGGGTCAGGGCGCTCTCGCCTTCTATCCTTGCGGCCTCGACGCTTTCCAGCACGGTCAGGTCCGGCGCGATCTGGGGATGCTGAAAGCTGCGGCAGAGACCGGCCCGGGCGATATATTCCGGCGGCCTGCCGGTAATGTCATCGTCGCCGAGCCGGACGCACCCTCCATCCGGCTTTTCGATACCGGAGAGCAGATTGACCAGCGTTGTCTTGCCGGAGCCGTTCGGGCCGATCAGGCCGAGAATTTCACCGGGGGCAAGAGTGAGGGAGACGCCGTCGAGCGCGGTCACGCCGCCGAAGCGCTTGGAGACTTCCTCAACTGCCAGCCTGAGCGGGGCAGGTGGGCGCGGCGGCATATCCTTGTCTGGTGCTGCCGCGGGCGTTTTGCTTGTCCCGAACAGACCGGCAAGCCCGCGCGGCAGGAAGATGATGGCCGCCAGCAATGCGGCGCCATAGACCACGAGATAATAGTCGGCAAATCCCCGGAACCATTCAGGCAGATGGACGAGCAACAGGGCACCAAGCACGGCCCCGAGGGGAGAGGCGCGTCCGCCGATCACGGTCATGGCCAGGATCAGCACCAGAACGTGGAACTGCAGCACGTCCGGTGAGACGACACCGACCGCATGCGCCTGCAATGCTCCGGCAAGACCGCCGAAGGCGGCGCTGGCGATGAAGAAGCGAAAACGGATCCCCGCCCCGTCGATGCCGAGCGCGGAGGCGGCAAGCGGTGCTTCGCGCAAGGTCTCGACCGCAAGACCGCGTTGTCCGGCCGTCATCCGGTGGGAGATATAGAGGGCAAATCCGACGCAGGCCCAGACCAGCATGGTGAGCGGCAGGCCGTGCCCGAAGGACACCGCGCCGACCTCGATGGGCGGCACTCCGTAGAGGCCGTTCGCGCCACCTGTGACCGCCGTCCAGTTCGTGGCGGCAAGCAGGGCGAGCTGGGCGATGCCGAGGGTGGCGAGGGCGAAATAGTGCGAGGCGAGACGCAGCACCGGGATGGCGATAAGTGCCGCCAGAAGGCTCGGCAACAGGATGCCCGCAGCCAGCGTCAGCGGAAATCCGAGGCCGAGTTCCAGCGCGCCAAGACCAGCCGCGTAGGCGCCAAGCCCGAAGAAGCAGCCCTGCGCCAGCGACAACGCGCCAAGGCGGCCGAAAATGAGCTGATAGCCGATGGCGGCAACGGCATAGATCCCGGCACGGGTCAGCACATGCAGCGCGTAATCACCTGCGAAGAACAGGGCATAGAGCGCCAGCGCTCCGGCGCCGATGCCCAGAGCCAGCCTGGAGTGCGCATCAGACACGGGCGCGCGCCCGCTCCGGCAACAGCCCGGATGGCCGGAAGACCAGCATGATCAGCAGCAGGGCATAGAGCAGCGCCTCCGCCACCAGATAGGAGGCGAACGCGGCCACGAGTGTCTCGAAGATACCGATCAGCAGCGCGCCGATCACCGCCCCGTCGAGTCTGCCCCAGCCGCCAATGGTGACCGCGATATAGGCTTTCAGCATGAACAGCCCGCCATCGTTCGGACTGACGAAGAACTGGTTGGACAGCAGCAGGCCCGCCGCGCCCGCGAGGGCGATGGCGAGTGCGAAGGAGAGGGTGATCATGCGTTTCGAGCGGATACCGATGGCGGCGGCCATTTCCGGGTCCTGCGCCACGGCCCGCATATGCCGCCCGGTCTGGGTCCGGCCGAGAAACAGCCCGGTGCCGGAAATCAGCACGGCGGCACAGATCATTACGGCGATCTGCTGAAGCGAGATGGAGAGGGCGCCGATGGTCAGGCTGTCGCCTGCGATCAGGGGCGGCCCGGCACGGGGTGCTGCACCGAACAGAGCGTTCGCCAGATGTTGCAGCACCAGCCCGGCGGCGATGGTGCTGACGAAAACCGCGACCTGATGGCGTTTGTGGACGGGGAAATAGGCAATCCAGGCAAAACCTGCCCCGATCAACCCCATCAGCGCCATCACCAGCGGCAGCAGGAAAAGTCCCGGCAGCGCGGTCGCCTCACCGATCAGCGGAGCGAGTGCGATGGCGGCGAACCCGCCCGCCATGACCAGCTCGCCCTGGGCGAAATTCACCGCTCCCGCCGCATTCAGTACGATGACGAAGCCGAGTGCGATCAAGGCGTAAGCGGCCCCGAGAGCGAGGCCGTTCAACAGGATCTGGGTGAGGGCAATGGCTGACATGGCTTGTCCGGGTGCCGGGATGCAGCCTATTTCACGCCGCTGATATTCTCGTAGCGCCGCTTGATTGCGGGCACCGCGCTTTTGCCATCGTAACAAACGATGACCGCGTCATGCGCCATGTTGCCCTTGCCGTCGGATTTGTAGGTCATGGCGAGCCCGTCATAGCTGTTGCCTGCCAGCCAGTCTCGCACTTCCTTGGCCGTTCTGGCGCCTGAATTCCGCGCCGCGATCATCATGGCTGCGCCGTCATACTGGGCCAGCGCGAAGGCGTCCGGCTCGGTGCCGAAGCGGGCGCGGTATTCCGCGGTGAAATCCTCAACCGGCCCTTCCGGCTCGGAGATTGGCGAGGAGGCGCTTTCGGCGCAGACACCAGCGAGCTGTTTCGGCTCCAGCAGGGCGGCCGTGGTCGGCTGGTGCATGGCGGAGCCGGCGAGGATCGGCAGCGCGATGTTCTGGTCCCGGGCCTGGCGTATAACCAGCGCGGTGGAGCCGGAATGCAGATGCAACAGGATCAGGTCGGGATTGGCCTCCTGCATTCGGGTCAGGGCCGGAAGCATGTCCTTCACGGAGATGTCGATGGCTTCCTCGAACACCAGCGGTGCGCCGAGCTCCTGCATGATCCGGCGCAGATGCTCCGCGCCGCTCTGCCCGTAGGCGGTGGTCTGGTACAGCAGGGCCGGCCGCTTGGCGCCGAGTTCCTCTACCGCGTAGCGGGCCTGCGCCACTTTCACGACGCGGTCGCCCGGGAAGAAACGGAACACCCAGGGAATGCCAAGCTCGGTGATCTTCGCCGTGCCGGAAACGGTGAGCAGCGGCACACCGGCTCGGCCCGCGATCGGCAGCATGGCAAGCATTTGCGTGCCCAGCATGGAAGCAACGGCGGCACTCGGCTCGTCTTCCAGCGCGCGGCGCAGTGCGGTGACGGCGCCCTCGGGCGACGTGCCCGTGTCTGTCACTTCGGCATCCAGATCGAGATCCTTGCCATAGCGCTCGATGGCAAGTACCGCGCCGTTGCGCTGGGACGTGCCTTCGAGCGACAGGAAGCCGGTGATCGGCACCAGAACGGGGATGGTTTCGGCTTTTGCGG
>NZ_CAXBDC010000012.1:0-61955 GCF_963974195.1 uncultured Nisaea sp. | reverse complement strand
CCCAGCCACTATGACGAAGGCCGCATGACACGGATCTCCGATCCGGACCCGGACTGGGCCGTCACCGCCAAACGGTCAATCGAGCGCTATGACGAAATCGAGGCGGAGAGCGGTGTCTCCTTCTTCACAAACTCCCGCTATCTCGGCATTGGCGGCACGGACACAAGCTTCCTGGATCGCGCGGAAACGGCCGGCCGTGCTCTTGGCGGGGATCTCCATCGGCTGACGGCTGACGGTATCCGGGAGCGTTTTCCGTATCTCTCCGTTTCCGACGATGCCGACGGGCTGTTCGAGAACCGGAATGCCGGGCACCTCAATCCCCGGGCCATGGTCCGGGCGCAAAGCGAGGCGGCCCGGAAACGCGGCGCCGAAATCGTCAATGACAGAGTCACGGCGATCCGCCCCGTCCCCGGCGGCGTGGAAGTCGAGTTGGCGGACGGTTCTGTCCGGCGCGCCGGGAAAATCCTGATCGCGACCGGAGGATTTACCGACGCCTGCGGCTTGCCGCCTCTGGATCTGAAGTTACGGGTATTCGGCCGCACCGTTCTGCTGGCCCGGATGGAAGGCGCCGTAGCGGAGCTGCTTTCGGATATGCCGACCATGGGCCATGCGGAAACCGGCGCCTATATCCTGCCGCCAATCCGCTATCCGGATGGACACGACTATCTGAAGATCGGTATCGGCTCCACCGACGATCCGGAATTCCGCTCTCTGCGGGCGCTGAAAGACTGGTTCAAAAGTCCAGGCTCCGAGGAAAACAGGGACTGGTTCCGCCCGTTCCTGGAAGGCCTGATCCCCGCCCTGTCAGAGGTCTCGCACTGGCATACGGCAAGCTGTGTCGTGACCTGGACCACAACCGGCCTGCCCTATATCGACCACGTGCTGGATGACCGGATCGCCATCGCCGTCGGCGGTAACGGCAAGGGCGCCAAATCCTCCGACGACTGGGGCTGGGTTGCGGCGCATCTGGTTGCCGGTCTCGACTGGGAGCATCCTGTCGACCGCGCAAAGCTACGGGTGCCCGGAAATATTAGTGTCTAGTCCGCCCCGGCCCGATCCGAAGTTGCGCGCGGCGTTCTCAGGGCGTCGAGGAAGCGCCGCCGCCAGCGTTGCAAATCGTTCCGCTTGAGGATCTCCATCATGGATTGGTGGCGCTCGACCCGGTCTTCACGGGACATACGCAACGCCGATTGCATTCCATCCATCATGCCTTCCTCGTCAAACGGATTGACGATTATGGCCCCATCCATTTCGGCAGCGGCGCCAGCGAACTGCGACAGCACCAGAACTCCCGGATCATCCGGGTTCTGGGAAGCAACATATTCCTTCGCCACCAGGTTCATGCCGTCTCGCAACGGCGTGACCAGACCGACCCGGGCGATCCGGAAGAACCCGGCCAGCACGTCCCGCCGGTAGCTCTTGTTCAGGTAACGGATAGGCACCCAGTCAAATTCCGCGAACCGGCCATTGATGTGCCCCGCCATGCCTTCGAGTTTTTCCCGGATTTCCTTATAGCTCTGCACATCCCCGCGGGACGGCGGCGCGATCTGCATCAGGGTGACGCTGCCCCGGTTCTCCGGGTAGTTTTCCATCAGGCGTTCGTAACTGGAAAAACGATTATCCAGCCCCTTGGAATAATCCAGCCGGTCGACCCCGATAATGAGCTGTTTTTCGCCGAGCGACCGGCGCAATTGCCGGGCCCGGTTGGAATTGACCGTGCGCGCAGCGGTCCGGGCCATTTCTTCGGGGTGAATGGAGATCGGGAAAGCCTGCACCCGTGAGGACTTTCCGAACGCGGTCGCCCGGTTACCCCGCACCGTTCCACCCGGCATGCGGCGGACATATTCCAGCAGGTTCCGGGCGTCGTTCTCCGTCTGAAAGCCAATCACATCATAATCAAGCAGTGCCCGGACGATTTCCTCATGCTCGGTACAGGCCTTCAGCATGTCCGGCGGCGGGAATGGCGTGTGCAGGAAGAACCCCATCCGGTTGTTCAATCCCCGGCGCTTCAGCTCACGGCCCAGAATGAAAAGATGATAATCGTGCACCCAGATCAGATCATCCGGCTCGAGCAACGGCGTCAGGTTGTTCGCGAACAGCTCGTTCACCCGGCGGTAGCCTTCGGCATGCGCCCGGGAGTAGCTCATCACATTCAGGCGGTAATGCAGCAACGGCCAGAGCGTCGAATTACTGTAACCGGCATAGAAATCGTTATAGTCCTTTCGGCTGAGCGGCATCGTCGCCCGTGCGAACCGCTTGCCTTCATGCATCGTCACCTGGGCTGGCGTGCTGTTGTCGATCTTGCCGTTCCAGCCGAACCAGAGACCGCCAATCCCGGTAAAAGCCTCCTCGACCGCGACGGACAGGCCGCCAGCAGACGCCTTCCCCTCCTCGACCGGGGCAACCCTGTTCGAAATAACGACCAGACGGCTCAAAACGCATCCTCCCATTTTCGGCTCAGGCGCATGGCGCACTTGATCAGGCCGACCATCGAATATGTCTGGGGGAAATTCCCCCAGAGCTCACCGGTCTTCGGATCGGTATCCTCCGACAGCAGGCCGAGCTTGTTGCGGCAGGCGAGCATGCCCTCGAACATTTCCCGCGCCTCTTCCTCCCGGCCGGTCACCGCGAGTGCCTCGATGAACCAGAAGGTGCAGACATTGAAAGCGGTCTCGGGCACGCCGAAATCGTCCGCCGCGATGTAGCGGAAAAGATGGCCACCCTTGCGCAGATGCTTCTCGATCATCGCCACCGTGCCAACATAGCGTTCGTCGGTCCCGGCGTGAAATCCGAGCTCATGCATCAACAGCAGGCTGGCATCCATCTGATCCCCGCCGAAGGTTGAAACGTAACTGCCCAGCTCATCGTTCCATGCCTCGTCCATAATTCTGGCACGCATGGTTGCGGCATGCCCTCGCCAGACAGACGCGTCTTCGTTGTGGCCGAGATGATCCGCGATCCGGGCCAGGCGATCCGCCGCGGCCCAGCACATCAGGGCCGAGAAGGTGTGAACCGATGCAATGGTCCGCAGCTCCCACGGGCCGGCATCCGGCTTGTCGAACTTCTCCACCGCGTGCCGGCCGAAAGCCGAGAGCTTGCGATACAGCTCCTCGTTCCCCTGACGCACGATCCGGCTGTCGAAAAAGGTCTGCGCGGCGGCCAGGATAACGGCGCCGTAAACGTCGTTCTGAATCTGGGTATAGGCCGCATTGCCAACCCGCACCGGCCCGTTGCCGCGATACCCGGCAAGCCCGTCCACCGTGAATTCGTCCAGCTTGTGGGCGAAGGAGAGCCCGTAAAGCGGCTGCAAGTCGTCATGTCCGGCATTGACGGCGACGTTGCTGATATAGCCGAGATAGCGCTCCAGCGTTTTGGTGGCGGAGAGACGGTTCAGCGCATGCACGACGAAATAGGCATCCCGCAGCCAGCACAGCCGGTAATCCCAGTTCCGCTCCGTCCCCGCCGCTTCCGGCACTGAGGTCGTCATCGCGGCGACAATCGCGCCGGTTTCCTCATAGGTGCTGAGTTTCAGGGTGATGGCTGCACGGATCACCGCATCCTGCCACTCGAACGGGATGGAGAGTGCCCGGCTCCAGTCCTGCCAGTACCGTGCGGTCCGTTCCTCGAAATTGCGCGCCGTCTCGGACAGGGAAGCTGTCAGACTCTCGTCCGGCCCCAGAAGCATGGTCACCGGCTGGTCGAGCAGGAACCAGGTCTCGTCCAGAAGATAGGACACGGCGGCATCCGTCGTCAGCCGCATGGTCAGGTCCGGGCAGACGTAGCGGATATGGTTGGAGCCGCGCGTGACCGCCGGCCGGCCCGATCCGTAATCGTTCGTCGGCCGGATACGAACCCGCACCTTCGGGCTGCCGGTTACGGCCCTGATCTGCCTGACGATCATGGTGGGATGAAACATCCGGTCGTGGTTCCGGAAACGGGGGCAGTAATCCCGGATTTCCAGAGATGCCCCGTCGGCATCCGTCAGTCTGGTAACCAGAATGGCCGTGTTGTGCTCGTAATGCTGCTCCGCCGAGGCAAACCTGTCGATTTCGACAGACCAGTACCCCCGGGCGGCGGCCTGCTCTTCATTCGCAAGCAGGGACGAGAAAAAGGGATCGCCATCGAACCGCGGCAGACAGCACCAGGCAATGCGCCCCATGCCATCGATCAGTGCACTGATCGCGCAATTACCGATCAGCCCGAGTTCGAGTGTGCTCATTCAACCGCTCCCAAATCTGTAGAAACAAGCTGCTCCAACCAGCGATGAACCGCCTCTGGCGACGAGAGCCGGTAATCGGCCAAGGTTTTCGCCGTGTCCGGTCCGACATGAATGGTGATACCGCCCCGCGCCTTGCAGACCCTGAAACCATCCTCATCGGTGACATCGTCGCCGATGAAACACGGTCGTCGCCCGGCAAACACCGGTTGTGCAAGAAAAGCCTCGACGGCAGCACCCTTGGTTGCCGCCGATGGCTTCACTTCCACCACCATTTTCCCGTTCAGAACGGAAAGCGCCCCGTTTCCCCCTTCGGCCGCCCGCGCCAGTGCCTGTTGAACTTCTCCTCCCCGCTCAGGATCCGACCGGAAATGAACGGCGATTGCCTCCCCCTTGTCCTCCACCTGAAGGGACGGGTAGCGCGCCAGCAAGCCGGACGCGCATTCACGGACGGCTGCCATCGCACCACGCGCCTTCTCCCGTTCCCGAGGATCAACACCGGTGCTGCCCCGGCGTTCCAGGCCATGCACACCGGACGCGGCAAGATCAGGCAGATGAAGATAGGTATCGAGATCAGCGAGAGTCCTGCCGGTGACGACAGCGACGGCACCGCCGGCAATGCGCCTGATATTCTCGAGCAACCCGGTCAGACCGTCGGCCACCTGGATCGCTTCCGGGCGCGGCGCAATGTCTACAAGCGTGCCGTCGAAATCGAGGAAAAAGGCCCAGTCCGCGACTGGGAAAGGTGGCGGCTGCAAAATGTCGACCATAACCTCGCAGGATGACGATTGGCGGCGGCGAAGAAGCTCTGGATAGTAACAGGGAGGTCAGCGCTGACAACCGCCACACTGTGACGCCCAACAGATGATACGCCTTTTCCGGCGGATCGCGGGCCGGTCAGCGCGTCTTGTAAATCAGGGTGTTGGTGGCGGTGACACCGGATGCGCGCGGCTCGACCGGAATGTTCCCGACCATGAAACCGGCACAGACACCGTCATCGTCCGTATATGGCAAAATCATGCGGCGCCAGACCCTCGGCGCAAGCCAGCTCGGCGATATATTCTCGGTGTAAACAGGCCGTAACGTCCGGTAAACCGCGAGGTAGCAGGCACGATACAAAAGAGCGATGGGCGTCGATGTTTTCCGGCACATTTCCGATACCGTTGCCCCGGTCCAGTCCTTCCCGGCATATTCCGCGATCCCCGTCCCGTAGACGCGGTAGCGCGCATCGAAGCCATCGTCGAGAGCGTCGAGCATCATGATGCTGCCAATGGCCTCACGAAGCTCGAGAACATCAATATCCTTCCGCATCGGAAGACGTCCCCTAGTCTCCCGAATATTGTTCCAGTAGCCATAAAGGAAGGCAAGCTTATGCTCCGGAATCTCCAGATTCGGCGACACGAAGGCGATGAGGCCAAGAAGGTGGTCAAATTCCGGAGTTAGTCCGCCATCGATTATACGGCAGGCCGAGGCCTCGACCTCTTCCAGGGTCGGCTCCGACCATTCCGCACCGGCATCAGGATCACTATCGCCCGTGATCGAACTCACTATCAAAGCTCCTACTGTTTCATAAGACACTACTCCCAATCGGCCGGTTGCCCTACCCCGGAGAAAACAACCGGGTTGAAGCCGATTTCAGAGTTGTTCGCTTGCGCACCAAAAACTTATTTCGCACCGCAGCATTTTTATTGCTCCGATATCTTGACATCGATCAAACCATGATTACTTTCCGACCAACTGGTAATAAATAGAATAGCGCTGAACATGGTTGGACGCCCAAGATCGATAGACCGCGAAGCCGTGCTGGATGCAGCCCAGGCTGTTGCAGCCCGCGATGGCGCCGGCCACCTGACTCTCGAGTCCGTCGCGGTCGAGGCCGGGATCAGTAAAGCCAGCGTACTCTACGACTACAAGACGAAACAGGCCCTGATGAAAGCCGTGATCGAACGGCGCATCGCCACAGAAAATAACCGGATTGAAGAAATCGAACAGCATTTGGGACCGGTGCCTAATGTCGCGATCCGGGCCAGGTTGAGTTCGGAATTGCAGGAACTTTCGGACGAGGATCGTAAAGTTGCGCTGAGCCTCTGTGCCGTCGTCTCCCAGGATGCCGACTTGCGCCGGCCGGTTCAGGATATGTTTGCCCGGCGCATCGCCCATGTCATGGAAACATCAGATAAACCGCGCGGGTCAATCCTCGCGTTTCTCGCCGTGGAAGGCCTGAAATCGCTGGAATGGCTGGGGCTCCATCAATGGCCAAGCGAGGAACGGAAGCGGCTGCTTTCCGAAATTCGCTGGCTTGTTGATCAGGAACCAGAAGAACGCGCATGCGACAAAGTAACGGATTGTTATTGACCCACCGTTATATCTCTCATCACCCCTTTGCCCATACAGATCCGCAGCACATCCCTATTGGTAGAAGCCGGGTCAATCCACAGGAGTTCGTAATGCCCCTTTCCAAGACTTTCCGGGCCCTGGCTTTGACTATTGCAGTCCTGCCGGCCCTGGCCGCCTGCGATGGCCTGACAGAAGACAAAGCAGCGGCAGCAGCTCCGGCGCGACCGCCTGTCGCTGTCAGCATCATCACCACCGTCGCCGAGGACATCCCGGTTGTGAACGAACTTCCCGGGCGGATCGCACCGACGAATATCGCCGAAGTTCGGCCACGGGTTTCGGGGCTGGTTGTTGAACGGGTCTTCGAGCAAGGCGCCGTCGTTCAGCAGGGGGATGTTCTCTACAAGATCGACCCCGCTCCGTTTCAGGTCCAGGTCAACAGCGCGCGCGCGACCCTGACGCGTGCCCTGGCAACACAGGAGCAAGCCAAGCGAACCGCTGACCGGCAGCAGGAACTGCAAACCCGCAAAGTCGCCAGCGCCCAGACCCGCGACGATGCCGTCGCCGCCCTCGCGCAGGCCGATGCCGACGTCGCCCTCGCCCGGGCCGGGCTCGCCGCGGCGGAGCTCGATCTTCACTATACGGACGTCAAGGCACCGATCACGGGCCGGATCGGCCGCGCCCTGATCACCGAAGGGGCTCTTGTCGCAAGCACCAGCACCGAAAATCTCGCCGTGATCCGGCAACTCGATCCGGTTTATGCCGACTTCACCCAGTCGGCCAAGGAACTGCGGGAACTCCGCAAGGCCATGAACAGTGGCGAAATGTCGGTTTCGTCTGACGGCGCCGCAACAGTGCATCTGCTGTATGACGACGGCGTTCCCTACCCGGAGACGGGACGGTTGCTGCTCCAGGAAAGCACTGTCGACTCGAACACCGGTCAGATCACCCTTCGTGGTGAATTCCCGAACCCGGATTCCGCCCTCCTGCCCGGCATGTATGTCCGGGTTCGCATCGAACAGGGTATCCGGCACAATGCCGTGGCCGTCCCTCAGCAGGCCATTCAGCGCGGCACAGCCGGCAAGGCCCGGCTCTATGTCGTCAAGCAGGACGGGACGCTGGAACTCCGCCAGGTCGAACTTGGCGAAGCCACAGGCAATCGCTGGGTCGTCGAAAGCGGTCTCGCCGTTGGCGAACAGGTTGTCGTCGAAGGTTTCCAGAAAATCCGCCCTGGCGCGAAAGTCACGCCGCAACCGTGGCAACAAGCCGCTAATTCAAGCGCCCAGTAAGGCAGAGCAGATATGGCAAGTTTCTTTATTGACCGACCCATCTTCGCCTGGGTCGTCGCCATCTTCATCATGCTGGCCGGCGCCCTCGCGATTCCGTTCCTGCCGGTTGCGCAATATCCGAACGTGGCACCGCCACAGATCACGGTCAGCACCAGCTATCCCGGCGCCACACCGGAAGACATGTATGAAAGTGTCACCCGGCCGATAGAGAATGAGCTGAACGGCATTCCCGGGCTGCTCTATTTCGAATCAACGTCGGACTCGTCCGGACAGATCAGCATCACGGTCACGTTCGAGCCCGGCACCGATGTCGCCAATGCCCAGGTTGAAGTGCAAAACCGGATCAGCCGGGTCGAATCAAGCCTGCCGGAAAGCGTCTCGCGGCAAGGCATGCGGATCGAGCGGGCCGGCACGGGCTTCCTGCTTGTCGTCACGCTCACATCAACAGATGGCTCACTCGATGCCATCGGACTCGGCGACTATCTCAGCCGGAATGTGGATGGTGAGATCCGGCGCATCGGCGGTGTCGGCAACACGCGGCTGTTCTCCACCGAACAATCCATGCGCGTCTGGCTCGACCCGGACAAGATGCTTGGCCTGAACCTCACCTCTGAGGATGTTGTCAACGCCATCCAGGCCCAGAACGCCCAGGTTGCCGCCGGCCGTATCGGCGCGAAACCGGTCGCGAAAGACCAGCAGATTGCCGCCAGTGTTCTGGTGAAAGGCCAACTCAAGACCCCCGAGGAGTTCGGCGCCATCGTGCTCCGGGCCCAGCTCGACGGATCAACCGTCCGGTTGCGCGACGTTGCCCGCATCGAGGTCGGTGGCGAAGCCTATACCTCCGCGGCCCGGTTGAACGGGCACCCGACAGCCGCGCTCGGCGTCCAGCTTTCGCCAAGTGGCAACGCCCTTGAAACCGCCAACGCCATCGAAGCCAAGATGGAGGAGCTTGCCCGCTACTTCCCGGACGGCGTGGAATACAAGATCCCCTACAACACGGCGCCTTTTGTCGAGGTTTCCATCGAGAAGGTTCTGCATACCCTGATCGAGGCCGTCGGGCTGGTCTTCATCGTGATGCTCATCTTCCTCCAGAGCTTCCGCTACACCATCATTCCGACGCTGGTTGTTCCGGTCGCCCTGCTCGGCACCTGCGCCGTCATGATGGCCTCCGGATTCTCGATCAACGTGCTGACCATGTTCGCCATGGTGCTGGCCATCGGCATCCTGGTCGACGACGCCATCGTCGTGGTCGAGAATGTCGAACGCATCATGAGCGAGGAAGGTCTCTCCCCGCGCGAAGCAACCCGCAAGGCCATGAAACAGATCACCGGGGCCATCGTCGGTATCACACTGGTGCTGATGGCCGTGTTCGTGCCGATGGCCTTTTTCCCCGGCGCGGTCGGCGTCATCTACCAGCAGTTCAGCCTGACCATGGTGGTGTCGATCCTGTTCTCCGGCTTCCTCGCGCTGTCCCTGACACCGGCACTTTGCGCCAGCTTCCTGAAGCCGGTCGAGGCCGGTCACTCGATGGAGAAGCGCGGCGTTCTGGGCTGGTTCAACCGCGGTTTCGACAAGACCGCACGCAATTACAGCAGCTTTGTCGGCCGCATGACACACCGTGCCGGTCGTTACATGATCATCTATCTGGCTCTGCTTGCCGGGCTTGGATATCTCTGGATGCAGCTCCCGACCGCATTCATCCCGAATGAGGATCAGGGCTATCTTCTGGTCGACATGCAGGCGCCCGCCGAAGCCAGCGCCAACCGTACGATGGAGGTGATCAAGCAGGTCGAAGACGCTTTCATCGGCAAGGAAGGCGTTGCCCAGATCGTGACTGTGGCAGGCTTCAGCTTCTCCGGTACCGGTGACAATGCGGGTATCGCCTTCGTGCCGCTCAAGGACTGGAGCGAACGCGGGCCGGAGAATTCGGCCACGGCAATCGCCGGCAGGGCGAACGGTCAGCTGTTCCAGATCAAGGACGGTCAGACCTTTGCCTTGTCCCCACCCCCAATTCGCGGGCTCGGTAATTCGAGCGGGTTCGATTTCCGCCTGCAGGACCGCGGCGGTTTGGGGCACGAGGCTCTGGTTGAAGGCACCAACCGGTTACTGTCCGAAGGCCGCCAGAGTCCGATATTGCAGGGCTTGCGCATTTCGGGCCTGCCCGACGCCGTGCAGGTCAATCTGAATGTCGACCGGGAGAAAGCCAACACCTTCGGCGTTACCTTTGCCGACATTAACGCGACGATCTCGACCCAGCTCGGCTCAACCTATGTCAACGACTTCCCGAACGTCGGACGCATGCAACGAGTGACCGTGCAGGCCGATCAGGATCAGCGGATGTCGACCGACGATATTCTCAAGATGACCGTCCGCAACACCCATGGCGGAATGGTCCCACTGTCCAACTTCGTGACCGTTGAATGGGTCACCGGGGCCGCTCAGGTTGTCGGCTATAACGGTTATCCGACGATCCGTATCAGCGGTCAGGCCGCTCCCGGTTATTCGTCGGGTGACGCCATCGCGGAAATGGAGCGGATCGCCAACGGTCTCGGCCAGGGCTTCGGCTATGAATGGACCGGCCAGTCGCTGCAGGAAATCCAGTCCGGCGCCCAGGCACCGCTGCTGATCGCCCTCAGCATCATCTTCGTGTTCCTGCTCCTGGCAGCGCTTTACGAGAGCTGGTCGATCCCGATCTCGGTCATGCTGGTGGTGCCTCTGGGCGCCATCGGCTCCGTCCTCGCCGTCATGTCCCGGGACATGCCGAACGACGTGTACTTCCTGGTCGGGCTGATCGCGATCATCGGTCTGTCGGCAAAGAACGCGATCCTGATCGTGGAATTCGCGAAAGACCTGAGGGCCGAGGGACAGTCCCTGTTCGACGCCACGGTCGAGGCCGCCCGCCTGCGATTCCGGCCGATCCTGATGACCTCGTTCGCCTTCTCCTTCGGCGTGCTCCCGCTCGCCATCGCGACGGGCGCAAGCGCGGCCAGCCAGAATGCCATCGGCACAGGCGTGCTCGGCGGCATGATCTCGGCAACCGTTCTCGCGGTCTTCTTCGTCCCGGTCTTCTTCGTCTTCGTGATGACGTTGTTCGGACGGAAGAAGACAGAGGCCGCAAGTGAGGCTGCCGACTAAGCCTGACTGATCAGGCGTTCCCGCAGTGGCGGGAACGCCTGGCCACCTATTCCGGAACACATATTTCCGGGCCGTAAAGGTAGTAGATGATTCGGCCACGACGATAGAACGGGACCTTCTCACCCTTGCAGACCCGCCCTTCGTCGCAATCCTCGTCACTTGAGCAGTAGCATCGCTCCACACCGGCACAAATCGGAGGGGGCGGTGTGGAGCAAGCTCGGTAGGGCATGTCGAACGTCGCTGTTTTTTCATATCCGCCAGGACCGGTGAGTCTCGCCGTATTGGTCCGGAACATTTGCTCCCCTGCTGTCTCGCAAAACAGCAGGTTATCGATATGTACGACGATCACTTCGCCGCCACTCTGAATCCCCTGAAAATCGCAAATCACCTTCTGCCCGGCAGTGTGACATGCCGAATTGCTGACGCCCGTCAGATCGAATGGAAACGGTATCGTGTCCTCAACCCGGAATGGCCCCGATTTGTATGAGGACGCATTTTTAACAGTCAGCTGCAGAATTCCACTTCCCCCAGGCGCAATCAATCCCGGCATATCTTTGAGCAAAGCCACCCCCTCAAAGGGGACACTTTCACAATGCCGGAGCAGAAGAACATCAGAGGCTCCAGCACGGGCATTTTGCGGCGCACCTGGCAATGGCAGATCCAGAATGTCCGACCATGTCTCGAGCCCGATTACCGTGCAATTGTCATTATCCCGGACCACGGCATAGGCTTTGTCATCCGCCTCGCCGCCGAGATAGGTCCGATAATCGAGATTACCGGCCGGATCAAACGTCGCGTAATACCCGTCCGCTTCACCATTGTGATCTGGGTCGAGAGCCGGTCCAACAGCTATGCCCCATTCTTCCGTTGCACCGACAACATGGGCTACGCCAGAGCTATCCAGAGCAATGCCGTATCCCCAAGAGGCAAGGCCAGAAAACCGGTTGTTGTAAGCAAGAGCACTTCCATCCGGCATAAGCCGCGCCAAAAAGGCTTGACGAGCCGAACCACCAATCCATCTCGTCCCCGTTACAAAGGCGAAACCGTCTGCATCGACAGCAATGCCCTTTCCGTAGTCTCCCTCCGCATCGCCAAGATAGGTGATGTAGTCGAAATCCGTTCCATCGGTGTTGAGACGCGCGACAAAGGTCTCCAGACAGTTCGCCGGATGGGTCGGGGCCGCACAGATTTTAGCGTCAGCCAGTGACAATGTCGGACCGGCATAAGCACCGGGAGTCACGGGAAGATCCGGTGATTCCGTCATCCCCGTGATGATCATGGCCCCGTCAATCACCCCCAGACCGAAGGCCTTGTCCGAATGACGGCCACCAAGCAGAGTGAAATATTCCAGATCTCCCAGATCCTCCGTGAATTTCGCGAGAACCGCGTCTGTGTGGCCCCGGTAGCGGGTTTGAAAGGCATCGGAGAAAACCAGACGGGCATCCAGGTCACTATCCGTTTCCGGCAGCGTATGACCGGTCAGGTAGAGCCCCGAGGAAGGACCTTCCGGCTGAGCTCCACCAGCACTCGCACTATCGGAATAAAGACAATCTGTAATTTCCGTCAGCTTGCCTGCTTCCAGAAAGGTTGTCCGCGCGAGATTGCCATTAGCCTCTAGCTGCGCAACGAAACCGGCAGCGAGCGTCGAGTACGTCTGGTCGAACGCCTTTCCTGCCTGCGGAAACCCCGTACTTGTCGTCCTGCCACAGATATAGACCGAATCACGCGGTCCCTTGGTGATTCCAAATGCCCGGTCATCCTGCGTATCACCCAGATATGTCAGGTAATCGAATACGGGGCCGCCAGGCGCGTCGAGATCTGCGCGCAATACGAAAGCCATGGAGGAGGATGCAACGGAATATGTGGAGCCAGTGACAAGAATATCACCATCATCCGCTACGGCCAGGTCCAGGGCAGGGATCGGCAAATTTACGCTGCCGAGACCAGCAGTTTCAGAGTCAATACCGCCAAAGTAACTGCCGAAATTGATCACCGGATCGATCGTCACCCGCCGTCCCTTGCGCCGTCCGTCCACCTGGAAAGCCACGGTCTCCTGTCCGACCAACCGGAAGGCCGCAGCAAGCATACGCTCCCCCTTAGCTGAATGCTCGACCGCCAGTGGCGCTCTGTGCCGGATTACCCGCCCGTTCGACACCTCAACCAGTAAAGCTCCGTCCTCGGCGAGCGAAAGCCGTTTCGCCCCCGCGATCCGAAAGCGGATATTGTCGACCGATCCGGTGGGGCCGAGATCAAATACATACTCGATCTGCCCCGTAACCGTGCGCAGCGTAAGATCGATATCAGGATAGAGACCCTGATATCGAACGGCTTCATAGGCGGGTACATCCCGCTCCCAATTCGCAGGGGAACGACCGAGGAAACGGTTCACGAACAACCGTGGCTCCCCCACCGCGACAAGTCGAGCAGCCTTGCGTGCGCCCACGAAGCGGACGGCCAGACGGCCCGGCCCGGAGCCGGGCACACGCTCTCCCGCCTTCGTTGCCGCCGGGGCGAGGAAAGCCTCAAAACCGGTCCGGTTGACAGACAATGCATGCCCCGGGCGCTGGAGAACAAAGTCCGCGCCGCGCCCAGCATCCTTTGGTGCCCGCTCGAACAGGAAGGGCAACGCGAACCTTTCAGTGCCTGTCCCAGGCTCACCAACTTCTATCTTCCGGCCCGCAACATGCGGTGAGCTTATCGGAACCTCCCCGGAGATAACCCCGGCGGAGGTCCCCTTATCGGGGGTGCCCGAAACACACCCGGAAAGCGCCACAGCACAGATTGTGAACACCGTAAAAACGAGCACTGAAGATTGAATTTTCATGATGCCCCCACACCCTTATTGACCCTTCAATTCTACCCTTGCGGGTTTAGTTTATATTTTCAAAAACTTTATGCGAGAACTCATCTGAGACTACGGCTCGACATTCACCACACAGAATAAGGGTCAATAAGCTCTTTGCGACGCCCCGGGCAGGAGCCCTCTCAAGCGCACCATTCGGCCTCACCGGCACCGGAAGCTATTCCCTAAATTCTTGATTTACACGGCTGTTCGGTTTGCCATATCCGCTATGGAAATGAGCAACCATAGGCGCACGCAAAAAGCGGTGCCTTCCGGCCGAGGGCCGACGGTACACGCCAGAACAGGCGCCGATGCGGACAAGCGCGGCGCTTTCGCGGGCATGACCCGGTTGCTCCGTATCTGGCAGGCTCTCCCCGGACAAAAAAAGCGCCGGGATCTTGATCCGGTCGCGATCGGGCCGGAACTACTCCCGCATCTTTGTCTCGGTCACTTCCTCGGGGGTGGAACCGACTTCCGCTACGACCTCATCGGCGCCCAGATCGCAAGGCTGGCGCCGCGCCTCGCGCCGGGATCCCTGGCCAGTGACACGTTGCGGATACAGGCGGCAGAGCACGACCACATCCTCTCACTGTTCCTGCAAGCTGGCACCAGTCAGCGGCCGCGCGTAGTCGAAGTCCGATACAAATCCGTTGATGGCGTTCCCTTGCGGGTCTTTGCCGCCTTGCTGCCTCTTGGACTCAATCCGGACCGGGTCTGCGCCGAGGATCTTCTGCTGGCTGTCTGGCGGACCAAAGTCACCGACGTGATTACCGCGGACAGCTCAACGGATCTGACAGGCGAATTCATGCAATTTTCCGGCATCAGGATCTGACACACAAGAAGCCGCGGCGGTTAATGATCCGATGCCGGGAACTGCGGCAGATCATCCGCGATCCCGTAATAGTCCCCCTTGTCCGCGACATAGATATGCCCACGCACACTCAGGTTTGACGGGCCATCCAGAGCGCCGAGCGACACGGAAATACGCGGACTGTCCGTATCCACAAAAAACAAAGCGGAGCCGCATTCCGAGCAAAATCCCCGGCGCGCCTTGTCGCTTGAGCGATACCATTTAAGGCCACGATCTTCGGATATCCTGAGATCGTCCTTGTTAAGGGTCGAGGAAACCCAGGCCTGACTCGCCTGCTTGCGGCACATCGCGCAATGGCAGGCCACCGGTTGCTTCATCTGCCCGGAAATCTCGAAACGCACAGCGCCACAAAGACATCCACCTTCCCGACCCTTTTCTCCCACGGCACCAACCTCCCACTCAGATGATAAATTCAACGCCGGAATGTTCCTTTTTTGTTCCAGCATGTCAATAACCAGCTGCGACGTTGGCCATTGGACAACAAGTCGCGCAACGCCTACTCCTCAACAGTCACATAACTCCCCGGCGAAAGATCATGCACCCCTCTCTTGGAATGTTCTCAGACACCTACTTCACGGCCCGGCACCGTTTCCTGCAGGCGGTTAAAACCAGGGGCTATGCACTGGAGACAGCACGCCATCCCCTGAGCGATCAATTTCCGGCCGAGGTCGCGACAGATACGGTGCGGATTGGTCCGGACAGCGCCCGGCACGTCCTTTTCATCAGCTCCGGCCTGCACGGCACGGAACTGACGGCCGGCTCGGGCATCCAGCTTGGCCTGCTGGAAGAGATTGAAACATGGCTCCCGGCGGACACGGCGGCGGTGTTCATTCACGGCGTCAACCCGTTCGGCTCTGCCACCATGACACGGACGGACGAGAATAATATCGATCCGAACCGCAACAATCGCCTGTCCTTCGATCCCCTGCCGCAGAATCCGGATTACGATGCACTGCATGATGCGCTTTGTCCGGCCCATTGGTCCGGCCCCGAGCGCGATGCGGCGGAAGCGCGGATCGCGGCTTACATAGATAAAAACGGTTTCGACAAATTCGGCCGCAATGTCCTCTCCGGCCAATACAGCCATGCGGATGGACTGTTTTATGGCGGCACCGCGCGAAGCTGGACCATCCAGAACCTGTCGGACACCGTCACCCGGCATGGCGCCGGAGCCGAAAGGCTGGCAATCGCCGATCTGCACACGGGGCTTGGCGGCTATGGCGAGCTGGAAGTGATCCGCAAGGAGCAGGCACAGCTCGATAGTGACGGCAATCCGGTCCGCCATTTCGCCTGCGACGTGCTGGACGACGTTTCCTGCCCGCAACCACCGATCAAGGTCATTCTTGAATTCGGCACCTACCCGGTGGATTACATCGTTGACGCTCACCGGGCCGATACCTGGCTGAAATTTCATGGTGACCTGCACACGCCGCTCGGCCGGCAGATCAAGGCGCATCTGCGGGATGCCCTCTTCCGTGACGATCCAGCATGGCTGGAAGCCGTCTATACGCAAGGCATCGATGGTTGCCGCGCGGTTCTTCAGGAACTCACCGCACGCTGATCAGCGTAATGCGGACCGCGTTGACAAGACGCGGGCACAATGCCGGAATGCACATCATGAAAAAACTCACGCTCACATTCGATAACGGCCCGGAGCCGGAGGTAACGCCTCTGGTGCTGGACATCCTGGCCCGGCGCGGCCTCCTCACGACTTTCTTTGTCGTTGGCCAGAAACTGCTCGATCCGGAGCGGATGGAATTGGCCACACGTGCCCGCAAGGAAGGGCACAGGATCGGCAATCACACCTTCACCCACAGCACGCCGCTGGGGCAGATGGAGGATGCGGCAGCCGCGGTAACCGAACTGGAGCGCACGGACGAACTGGTCGCCCGGACCGGCGAGACCGAAAAACTGTTCCGCCCGTTCGGCGGCGGCGGAAAGCTGGGCCCGCATCTGCTGAACCCGCAGGTGGTCGATTTCCTTCATCGCAATACCTATAGCTGCGTGCTCTGGAACGCGATCCCAAGGGACTGGGCCGACCCGGACGGGTGGGTCGAGCGCGCGCTGGAGCAGATTGCATCCCAGGATCACACCTTGATTGTGCTGCACGACCTGCCGACCGGAGCGATGGACCATCTGGACGCATTTCTTGACCGGGCCGAATCCGCCGGCGTCGAATTTAGCAGCGACTTTCCGGAGGACTGTGTTCCGATGGCCGGCGGCACGGACATGGTGCCGCTTGCTCCCTATGTCTCGGAAGCAGCCTGAAGCCCGGTTTACCGTTTCAAACAAAATCCTGACCGGCGCGGAAAGCCTTTGCCGGTCTGCGCCATACGCCCGCTTATCCGGCCGAATGACAGTCATTGTTCAGAACAGGTCGGAAATTTTATAGCGGTAAAAAAGCCAGCGCGACCAAATGCAACCGCATCTTTTGCAACGCGTTTCCGTGGACCGAAAACTTTCGTTTACGCCATCAGGTACTTGGTATACCAATATACCAAGAACAAGAGCGAAGGGCCCGTTTGGGACTCGGAAGCCGCATCACGCCAGGGGAGGTCTTTAGACCATGGTCATGTCCGATATTGAAGTTGCCCGCGAAGCTAAAATGAAGCCGATCATGGAGATCGGCGACAAACTGGGAATCCCTGCTGAATCGCTTCAGCCTTTCGGCCACACGAAGGCCAAGATCGACCTCAACTACATCAAATCCCTGAAAGACAAGCCGGACGGCAAGCTGGTGCTGGTTACCGGCATCAACCCGACCGCAGCGGGCGAAGGCAAGACCACGACGTCTGTCGGCCTAGGCGACGCGCTGAACCGGATCGGCAAGAAAGCCATCATCTGCCTGCGCGAGCCGAGCCTCGGCCCGTGCTTCGGCATGAAGGGTGGTGCCGCGGGTGGCGGATACGCCCAGGTCGTGCCGATGGAAGACATCAACCTGCATTTTACCGGCGACTTCCACGCCATTGCCGCGGCGAACAACCTGCTCGCCGCGATGATCGACAACCATATCTACTGGGGCAACAAGCTCGGCATCGACGAGCGGCGGGTGACCTGGAAGCGCTGCATCGACATGAACGACCGGGCGCTGCGCCAGATCGCCAACTCCCTCGGTGGCGTGGCCAACGGCTTCCCGCGTGAGGACGGCTTCGACATCGTCGTCGCCTCCGAAGTGATGGCAATCTTCTGCCTCGCGACCGATCTGGAAGACATGAAGCGGCGTCTCGGCAACATCATCGTCGCCTATACCCGCGACCGTAAGCCGATCTTCGCCCGCGACGTCGATGCCAACGGTGCCATGACCGTGCTGCTGCGCGACGCCCTGGCCCCGAACCTGGTGCAGACGCTGGAAAACAACCCGGCCTTCATCCATGGCGGCCCGTTCGCGAACATTGCCCATGGCTGCAACTCGGTGATGGCCACCAAGACCGCCCTGAAGCTGGGTGACTATGTGGTGACCGAAGCCGGTTTCGGTGCCGATCTCGGCGCCGAGAAGTTCTTCGACATCAAATGCCGCAAGGCAGGCCTGAAACCGGCAGCGGCAGTCGTCGTCGGCACCGTTCGGGCGCTGAAAATGCATGGCGGCGTCGCCAAGGAAGATCTCGGCACCGAGAATATCGACGCCGTGGTCAAGGGCACCTCGAACATCAAGCGGCACGTGGTGAACACCAAGAAGTTCGGTGTGCCGGTCGTGGTCGCGCTGAACCGCTTCATCACCGACACGGATGCGGAAATCAACGCCGTCCGTGACGAGCTGGCATCCGAAGGTGTCGAGGCCATCATCTGCACCCACTGGTCCGACGGCAGCGCCGGCACCGAGGATCTGGCCAAGAAAGTCGTGGAACTGGTGGAGAGCGGCAGTGCCGACTTCAAGCCGCTTTACGATGAAAATCTCGGCCTGCTGCAGAAAATCGAAGCCATTGCCAAGAACATCTACGATGCCGCGGGCGTGGTTGCTGACCAGAAGGTGCTGAACCAGATCAAGGACTTCGAAGCGCTCGGCGCCGACAAGTTCCCGGTCTGCATCGCCAAGACGCAGTACAGCTTCTCGATCGACCCGAACGCGAAGGGCGCCCCCAGCGGCCACACGCTGCCGGTCCGCGAAGTCCGTCTTTCCAACGGTGCGGAGTTCATTGTTGCGGTCTGCGGCGATATCATGACCATGCCGGGTCTGCCGCGGGTCCCGGCCGCCGAGAAGATCACGCTGAACGATCAGGACCAGATCGAAGGCCTGTTCTAATCCGATACGGCGCGGGGGCATTCCGTCCCCGCGCCTTCAAATAGCATGTCCGCCCGGAGCGCGCCGGGCGGTGGGGAGGGAGCACAATGCGCATTATCCTGAACGGACAACAGGCCTTCGGTAAGGCCGCGCTCGAAGCCATTCTGGAAAAGGGCGAGGACGAAATCGTTGCCGTCTACACGGCGCCGGACAAGGAAGGCCGCCCGGTCGATCCGGTCAAGGAAGCCGCGCTGGAGCATGGCCTGACCGTCTGCCAGCCCGCCGATTATTCCCTTCCCGAAGTGATCGAGGAACTGAAGAGCTGGAACGCCGATCTGATGATGATGGCCTATGTCATCATCTTCATACCGGAAGAAGCCCGGAACGTGCCGAAGCACGGCTCGCTCTGCTTCCATCCGTCCCTGCTGCCGCTGCATCGCGGCCCCTCCTCCATAAACTGGCCGATCATCTGGGGCGCGGAAAAGACCGGCCTGACGATCTTCTATCCGGACGACGGCCTCGACGAAGGCGATATCTGCGTCCAGAAGGAAGTCGAAATCACCCCGGACGACACGCTCGGCTCCGTCTATTTCGACAAGGTCTTCCCGCTCGGCATCGAAGCGGTGCTTGAGTCCATCGACCTGATCCGTGCCGGCAACCCACCGCACACCCCACAGGACGAGTCCAAAGCCACCTATGAAGGCTGGTGCCGCAAGGCGGATGGCGAGATCAACTGGAACCGCAGCCAGACCGAGGTCTACAACCAGATTCGCGGCTGCAACCCGCAGCCCGGCGCCTGGACGACGCTGAATGGCAAAGAGCTGCAGATCTTCGACAGCCAGAAAGCCGACGGCTCCGGCCGGACCGGCCGGATCTGCGCCATCACCGACGACGGCTTTGTAATCAACGCCGGACGCGGCGGCATTCTTGTCCAGCGTGTGCGCTATGACGGCGGCAAGAAAGTCTCCGCGAAGGATTTCATCGCCGAACAGGGCCTCGAAGTCGGCGCCCGCTTCGGCACCTGAACGAACTGCCTCGCTGTACCGGTTGCCAGCCTGCCGGACAGTCTACTCGGCCCCGCCTCGGCGGGGCCTTTCTTCTTCAGGCATCCATCTTACCTGCTGGCTCAGAGCACCAGCGCCAGCCCGTCACGGCGTGGATCCGACGCGGCAAGATAACTGCCGAACGCGCTAACCTGAATGGCCCCCGTGCTGGCACCACCGGCCCAGGCATCCACCTTCTTCAACGGGTGACCGCGCCCGGTCAGATCCTCGAACACCGCATCGCCGAAGCGGGATTCACCGATCATGCCGTCCACGCTCTTGTGCGGATATTGCGAGGTCATCCCGGTCTGAATATGCGTCCATCGCGGCGCGTGGATTGCCTCCGCCACGGTAAGGCCGTGATCGTAGATCGACGAGATAAGCTGCATGTTCACCTGAACCTGAACGTCCGCGCCCGGCGTGCCGCAGCAAAGATTGAGGGCACCACCCTCCCCGACCGCGCCGTCGAAAACCATGACCGGGTTCATCGTGTGGCGGACCCGCTTTCCGGGTTGCAGCCGGTTCGCATGCCCTTCATCCAGATGCCAGTAATTCATCCGGTTGTTCAGCAACATACCGGTGGACGGACAGACAACTTGGGAGCCGAAATGCCCGGACAGGCTCTGCAGCCCGTCCACCGCGTTGCCCCAACGGTCAATCACGCAATAATGCGTGGTATCCGAGTGCGTCTCGCGAAGCCCCATTCCCGGGCGCGCGCCTTCCGGGGCACCCGCCTGATACTTCCAGGGGTCGCCATGCATCACCTTTTCGGCGGCGCGCTGGATATCGATCAGCCGGACGCGCTCGGCCGCATATTCCTTGGAAAGCAATCCCTCGATAGGGACATTGACGAAATCCGGATCCCCCAGAAACGCCTCGCGGTCCGCGAATGCCAGCTTCTTCGCTTCCACCATCACATGGATTGCGTCGGCCGAATTGAGACCGAGCCCCGCCATGTCGAAATGCTCGATCAGGTTCAGTTCCTGCAGCAGCACATGGCCGGAGGAATTCGGCGGTGCTTCGTAAACAGTGCGGCCCCGGTAGGTCGTCGAAATCGGCTCCTGCCATTCCATCCGGTAATTGGCGAAATCCTCTTTCGTCAGGATGCCACCCTCCTGCTCGGAAAAGGCCACGATGGCGTCGGCGATAGGGCCTTTGTAAAACGCGTCCCGCCCATGTTCCGCGATCAGTTTGTAGGTTTTGGCGAGGTCCGGATTGCGCCGGATCTGTCCCGGCTGCAACGGCACGCCGTCCGGTGCGAAGATCGCAGCCGATGCGGGAAAGCTGTGCAGGAGGTGCTGGCTCTCCGCCAGCTTGTACTGGAAATGGGTCTGCGGAACGCCTTCCAGGCAAAGCTCGATGGCAGGCTGAATGCAGTCCGCCAGCGGCAACCGCCCATGACGTGCGTGCGCGGCAAGGAGTGCATCGCAAATACCCGGCACCGAGACGGAGAGAATACCGCTGTTCTCGATCCCGCTCGCGAACCGTTCCGGCGTCGCGGCCATCGGCGCGGTGCCGGTGCCGTTCGCGATGGAGAGGGATTTTTCTTCCTTCATGTGGATCATCATGAAGCCGTCCGCTGCAATGCCGGAGCCTTGCGGCTCGGCAACGCCCAGCGCAAAGCCGATGGCGACCGCCGCATCCACCGCATTGCCACCACTCGCCAGAATGCGCATGCCCGCCATCGAGGACAGGGGATGGTTCGTCACCACGGCTCCCTGCGCGCCCATCCGTACAGGCGCCCAGGCCTCGGCTTTAATCCCCGCCGGTGTTTCCATCACGATACTCTCCAAATGCGAACAGCTTCCGTCTCATCTATAACCTTGAAAACACGCCGCTAATCGAGCGGATTGCGAAAGAATGCCTGCCCTGTTTCCGCCCGGTGGGCACAAACACCATCACGGCGGTCCAACAGCAGGTTTCCTCCGGCGCAAGGAAGCCTCATAAATATGCTGATGAACCCTCGTCCAATCCCGAAATTCAATAACGGAGAAGTGCAATGAAGACCGGCCCGGATGTCGCGCTGATCGTGATCGATGTGCAGAATGATTTCTGCCCCGGCGGCGCGCTTGCCGTTACCGGGGGTGATGCTGTCGTTTCTGTCGCGAACCGGCTGATGCAGCATTTCGATCACGTGGTCCTGACACAGGACTGGCACCCGGCCGATCACAGCTCCTTCGCCGCCAACAATCCGGGCAATGATCCTTTCAGCCTGATCGACATGCCATACGGCCCGCAAGTGCTCTGGCCGGTGCATTGTGTTCAGGGAACCGCAGGTGCCGCCTTTCACAAAGACCTCGAGACGGATCGCGCCAACCTGATCATCCGCAAGGGCTACCGGAGCCAGATCGATTCCTACTCCGCCTTTTTCGAGAACGATCACGCGACGACCACCGGTCTTGCCGGATACCTGCGGGAACGCGCGGTCGAACATCTTGTCATGGTCGGGCTCGCGACGGATTTCTGTGTCCGTTTCTCCGCTGTCGATGCGGTCAAGCTCGGCTTCAGGGTCACCTTGCTGGAAGACGGCTGCCGGGCCATCGATCTCGACGGTTCTCTGGCCGCCGCCAGGGCAGAGCTGTCGGAAAACGGCGTTATCGTGACGGTATCCGATGACCTCTGAAGCGATGCGCGTTCTCGTCATCGAAAATTACAGCGGCACCGATGTCGGAGAGATGGCAGCCACTTTCGCCAAACGCGGCGTCGAGCTTGATGTCGTGCAGGCCTTTAGCGGGGCGCCTCTGCCTGCCGGACCGGACGATCATGACGGCATGATCGTGCTTGGCGGCGATCAGAATGCACTGGACGATAGCGGCTCCCCCTATTTTCCGGCCTTGCTGGCACTGATGCGTGCCTTCGATATGGCACGCCGCCCGGTGCTCGGCATCTGCCTCGGCGCCCAGCTCCTCGCCCGGGCTCATGGCGGCGGCAACATCGTCGGACAGGCGCTGGAATTCGGCTTTGTCCCGGTCACGCCGACAACCGCCGGCCTTAAAGATCCCCTGACCAGCTCTCTTGATCCGGATGTTCCGATTTTCGAATGGCACAGCGACACCTTCACCCTGCCAGCCGGAGCAACGCATCTCGCCACCAGCGCGGCATATGAGAACCAGGCCTATTCGGTCGGCGCTGTCAGCTACGGCACCCAGTTCCATTTCGAGGCCGGGCACACTCTGGCGGAACGCTGGAGCACGGCACATTCCGGCTATCTCGATGCAAAGCGCCCGGAATGGCGCCAGCAACTTGCGGCCGAACTGCAGCAGCATGAAGCCAGCGCGCGCGCCTTCTGCACGACCTTTACCAACCGCTGGCTCGACCTTGTCGCCAATGCCCGTATCATGAGGGATCCCGCTTGACCGCCCGGAAGGCGGCAGCGAAGGTACCTTAACAATTACGATGTAAAGTGGAATACGGGCGTCCGATGGACAAATTCGAGCTGAGAGACAAAATCGTGCTGGTTGCCGGAGCCAGTTCCGGCATTGGCGCCGCAACCGTGGAGCTTCTCCTTGGCGAAGGCGCGCGCGTTGTCGCCGCCGCACGCCGGATGGATCGCCTGCAATCCCTGGCGAAAGACCGGCCCGGCCATTGTCTGCCGCTGCAACTGGATGTCGCCGATCCGGCTTCCGCCGCATCGATGATCGACCGCATGCCCGAAGGCTGGCGCAATATCCACGGCGTGGTGATCTGTGCCGGGCACGATGTCGGCGGCCGCGCCCGCTTCGATCAGGCCGATGCGGACACCTGGACAGACATTATCGACACCAACGTGAATGGAACGATCCGGGTCTGCCGGGCGGTCATCGACCAGATGGCGGCACGCGGCAACGGCCATATCGTGACTCTCGGCTCAACGGCGGGCCTCCGGGTTTATCCGGGTGGCAGCATCTATAACGCCTCGAAATTCGCCGTTCGCGCTTTCACAGACGGCCTCAGAATGGATTTCGCCCAGACCGATATCCGGGTGACCGAAATCCTGCCCGGCCTGACCCGCACCGAGTTCGCGGAAAGCCGATGGGGCGATGGCGGCAAGGCACAGACATTCTACGACAATGCCCCCGGGACACTGGCGCCGGAAGATATCGCGGATGCCATCCTCTATGCGATGACAGCGCCTGCGAGCGTCAATGTTTCCCAGCTCTTGGTCGAACCGACGCGGGTCTGAGCCAAAAAAAGCCGCCGGCCCTCCAGGGACCGGCGGCTTGCATAATGTTTAGTAACGATCAGCCGCGTGGCTCGCTCATAAGTCCTTTCACGAGCGAAACGCAGCCCACCAGCAGAACCACCGCGAAGGGCAGACCGGTCGAGACCGAGGCCGCCTGAAGCGCGCCGAGACCGCCGCCGAGCAGCAGGGCCACCGCGACCATGCCTTCGAAGGTTGCCCAGAACACCCGCTGCGGTATCGGTGCGTCGACCTTGCCGCCTGCCGTGATGGTGTCGATCACCAGCGAGCCGGAGTCGGACGAGGTGACGAAGAACACGATCACCAGCACGATACCGATGAACGAGGTGATGCTGTGCAGCGGCAACTGTTCCAGCATGGTGAACAACTTCAGCTCAAGACCCGCATCCGCGATCTCCTGATGACCAGCCTGCAGAAGGGACAGCGCCGTCCCGCCGAACGCCGTCATCCAGAGCACGGAGACGACAGACGGGATGATCAGCACGCAGAACAGGAACTCGCGCACGGTCCGGCCACGGCTGACACGGGCAATGAACATGCCGACGAACGGTGACCAGGAAATCCACCAGGCCCAGTAGAACGAGGTCCAGCCCTGGGAGAAGTTCGCATCGGAACGTCCGAACGGGTTTGAAAGTGCCGGCAGGTATTCAAGATATGCCAGCAGGTTCGAGAAGAACCCGGTCGCGATTGCCAGGGTCGGCCCGACGATGATGACGAAACCGAGCAGCAGGATCGCCAGCACCATGTTGATTTCGGACAATCGCTTCACCCCGGCATCGAGACCAGCCACGACGGAGAGCAGTGCGAGGCCCGTGATCCCGGAGATCAGTACAACCTTGGACGTATTGTTCACGGGAATATCGAACAGGAAGTTGAGACCCGCTATTGCCTGCTCGGCACCGATACCAAGCGATGTCGCAAGCCCGAACAGGGTTGCGAAAACCGCCAGCGTATCGATGGCATGCCCGGTCCAGCCCCAGACCCGCTCTCCGAAAATCGGATAGAAGATCGACCGGATGCTGAGGGGCAGGCCCTTATTGTAGGAGAAAAGCGCCAGGGACAGCGCCACAACAGCGTAAATCGCCCACGGGTGAAGCCCCCAGTGGAAGATCGTTGCCGCCATGCCAAGCCGGTGCGCTTCCGCCGGATCGCCTGCGGCTCCCGCAAGCGGTGCCCAACTCTCCGGAGAGCCGGCCCCTTCTGCGAGGGACGAGGAGAAATGGGAAATTGGCTCCGACACGCCATAGAACATCAACCCGATGCCCATGCCGGCGGCAAACAGCATCGAGAACCAGCCGGCGTAGGAATAGTCGGGTTTCGCCTCGGTTCCGCCGAGCCTGATCTTGCCGAGAGGCGAGACGATCAGCGCCAGCGTCAGAAGGACGAAGATGTTACCCGCCGCCAGGAAAAACCAGTCAAAGCTGGAGGTCAGTGTCGGCCGCAGCCAGCCGAAAAATTCACCTGCTTCCGCCGGCAATGCCAGCGCATAGAAGACCAGCAGAATGATGCCGCCGGCCGAGATGGCGAAGACCGGGTTATGGATATCCATCCCGAACGGGCCGATCTGTGGCTGCACATTGTGCTGGCCGATCTCATAGTCTGTATCGATAACATTTGCTTCCCCGTCGGGGCCGCGCTCTGTTACTTCGCTCATAATGCCTCCCCTGGCACATACCTGCGACGGCGTGCCGGATTCATTGATGTCAAAGTCTTGTCCGGAAAGGATTTCCGGGCCGACGCGCCGCTTTTCACGCGTTCTCTTTGCTATCTATTGTTGTCACACAGGATGAGTGAGAGCAAATCGGCCCAATGTCTGCTTTGCGACACAATCTCAATCCGGGGCGCCCAAAATACAGACCAATACGAATTGACGTGGATCAGTTTAAGGCGCGAGAGCCTTGTCGGAGTAGGACGCTCCCCCGCTTGGTTGTGCGAGTTCCGCAAAAACCCAGGCCTCGAATGACTGGATCAGGGGATCTGACATTTTCGAGCGCGGATAGACCAGATAATATCCGGCATCTTCCTCGATTTTGATATCCGAGAGCGCAGCCAGCATTCCGCTGCCAAGTTCCGACTCGGCCAATGCAGGCCGTGCCAGAACCACCCCCTGCCCGGCAACGGCGACGTTCAGGATAGAAGCCGCGTCATGGAACACCGCGCCACGCCGGAACCGAAGCCCCGGAGCCCCCGCCTTCTCGAACCAGGTTCTCCAGAACTCCGTCGAATCCTCGTGATGCAAGGGCAGCTCGGCAATCTGTTCCGGCGTCAGCGGCAGATCATCAAGTGTATGGCCCGCGCTCTTTAGCAGGGCCGGGCTGGCGAAAGGCTGTGCGAACCCGTCCATGATCCGCTTCGAGATGGTGCCGGGCCAATCTCCCCTGCCGAAACGCACAGCGACATCAATGCCGTCAGAGACAAAATTCGCCAGCGTCACGGAATGATGCAGATGCACCTCGACATCCGGCTCCAGCGCCGCGAAGGAGCCGAGACGCGGCACCAGCAGCTTGTAGGCGACAGACGGCGCGGCGGACACGGTCAGGACCTTCTGGTTCATATCCTCGCAAACCAGCTCCACCGCGCTCGCGATACCGTCGAAAGCCGCCGAGACCGGACCGAGCAGCTTGGCACCGGCTTCCGTCAGACGGATCCGCCGGCCGGCCCTGTCAAAAAGCGACACCCCGAACCACTCTTCAAGCGCGCGGATCTGATGACTGACCGCCGCGTGGGTCACGTGAAGCTCATCCGCCGCCTTCGAAACACCGCCCAGACGGGCAGCGGCCTCAAAGGCCCGGAGAGCAGTAAGAGGGGGAATTTGCCTACTCATCATATGTAAATATATCTAACATAATGGGTGAGAATCAATCATTTGTCCCTGTCGCCATGAAAGCCGATATTCGGATGTAACAGCGAATTGTTCCCAGCAACCGACAAGTGAGGAAAAGTTATGGAACACGCAATGTATCTGTTTCTGAACGGCGCCGGCGGCCTGACCCACGATGTCGCCATCTGGAAAGACTATGCCCGGAACCAGACACGGACCCGGAACCATGCGGGGGAGCCCGAAGCAGCTCCGGCGAAACATTCCGGTCTCAAGGATGCGGCCGAACAGCTTCGGCGTCTTTCCCGTCACGCAAAACTCAGCGCGCAGGAAGCGAAACTGCTCTGCAAGGCGCTGACAATCGTCGAAACCGAAGCCGGTGCCCGCGGCCAGGCAGCATAGAGCCTCTTATGCCAGGCCGCATGAGCGGGCGGTGCCACGCAAGGCGCCGCCCGTCTTTTTTGCCGTGCTTGCGGCTAACGTTTCAGCGTGCGCAGCTCGCAAAACGGCGAATGCTTGGCAACAACGGTTTCCGAGGAACGCGACAGGATATCCGCCTGCGCCACCGTATAGCCCTCCGCCTCGACCAGCTTGACGATTTCCAGCAGATAGTCGAGATCCGCCTCCACCCGGGAAAGCCTGCCCGCGGCCCTGACCAGGGCCGTCCCGGCCTCGCTCAGCCGGTAGCACGGCAATGTCAGATCCGCCGAGGGGTCGTCGTGACTGACCCGGACAACCTTGTCCGCATAGAGCAGATTGGTCGAGAAACGGTCTTTCTTCTGCGATGAGAAAACCTTGCTCAGGTCCCGGTTGGTCCGGAGAAGACCGTACTCTTCAAGCAGCAGGATGCAATCCCCGGTCAATTCGCGCTTGCCGAAAAACTCATCGGAAAGCCTTACCAGGAAATTATTGATCCGGAATTTGGCCAGGATGGCGACCCAGCGGATCATGCTGCGATTGAGCGTGCTCATGACCCGGAAGGTGACCAGCGGGACCGTTCCGCTTTCCTCCGCTTCCATGGTGAGCAGCGCGGCCCACATTTCCTGGCCGGCCTTGTCGCCGCAATCTGATGCCGCCTCGATAAAGCGCACGCACCAGTCCGGATCTACATGCCCATCCTGTGGCGTGTCGCTCTTGAGCAGGGTCAGGGCGAGGGAAAATACAGCCTCTATATTACGTTGACGCCGGATATCACGCTCTTCAATCCGGGACAGGGCGCGCTCCGCAAGCCCCGCATCCTCATGGTCATCGCCCTTGCGTACTGCGTCCAGCCAGGTTCGGCCGCTTGAGCCGAGCCCGTAGGCGAGCATCTCGCTAAAACGCAGACAGGCCGGATCATAGGCCTCTACATCCGCATTCTTGGCGCGGCGCGACCGTGATTTCGCGTGAGAATTCTCGCGGTTAACGTCTGTCATTAACACCGCCTCTTATTCATGAAGACGAGACTATCACGGTTTTTTCCGCCGCAATCAGAAATTCCTGATTTCCATCACTTCCGAATATAGGCGATTCCGCCTGCCCCAGAAGTGTCCATCCGGCGTCATTTTCGAGCCAGCTCACAACATCCCGCAGGGCATCGGCCCGCGCCGCCTCGTCCCGGACAATACCGCCCTTACCGATGCGGGCCGCCCCGACCTCAAATTGCGGTTTCACAAGCGCTACCAGCCGGGCGCCCGGCAGTGCGCAGGAAAGCGCCTGCGGTAGTGCCAGCCTGAGAGAGATGAAGCTGACATCGGACACGACCAGTCCTACCGGCTCTCCAATGGTCTCCGGTGTCAGATGACGGGCATTCAACCGCTCATAGACCCGGACCCGGTCATCCTCGGCAAGGCGCGGGATCAGCTGGCCGTGACCGACATCGACGGCATGCACCCGGAGCGCGCCCCGGTCCAGCAGCACATCGGTGAAACCGCCGGTCGATGCTCCTATATCGAGGCAAGCCAGACCGGCCGGATCGATCTTGAAGATATCGAGGGCATGTTCAAGTTTCAGCCCGGCACGGGACGCCCATCTGAGCGCGCCGTCATCGAGCCGGATATCCTGGGATTGCGAGACTTTCGCGGCGGGTTTGACTGCGGTGACACCATCGACCGTCACCTGCCCCGCCTCGATCAGATGCCGTGCCCGGCTGCGCGTTTCGGCCAGCCCCCGTTGTACCAGGGCAAGATCGAGGCGCTCCGATGCCATCGGCCGGTCAGGCGCGAACGGGTGCCGAAGCCTGGTCGACACCGAGCGCGCCGAGAACGGTCGTCACGATAGCACCCGCATCAAGCCCGGCCTCATGATATTGCCGCTCCGGCGTATCATGATCGAGGAACCGGTCCGGCAGTACCATCGGGCGCACCTTGAGGCCTGAATCGAGCAAGCCGTCCTCGGCCAGTGCGTGCAGCACCTGGCTGGCAAAGCCGCCAATGCTGCCTTCCTCGATACAGACCAGGACCTCATGCTCTGCCGCAAGACGGCGCAGCAGATCCCGGTCAATCGGCTTCGCGAACCGGGCATCGGCCACGGTAGCCGACAACCCGCGCGCGGCCAGATCCTCTGCCGCCACGAGACATTCCTGAAGGCGGCAGCCGAGAGAGAGCAGCGCAACATTCGTGCCTTCGCGGATAATGCGGCCCTTGCCGATTTCCAGCACATCGCCGCGGGCCGGCAACTCAACGCCAACACCCTCGCCGCGCGGGAAGCGGAAAGCACTCGGCCGGTCGTCAATCGCCGCAGCGGTTGCCACCATGTGCGTGAGTTCGGCCTCGTCGGACGGTGCCATCAGGACGAAGTCCGGCAGACAGCCCAGATAGGCGAGATCGAAAGCCCCGGCATGGGTCGCCCCGTCGGCGCCAACCAGCCCCGCCCGGTCTATGGCGAAGCGTACCGGCAGCTTCTGGATCGCCACATCATGGACGACCTGATCATAACCGCGCTGCAGGAAGGTCGAATAGATCGCCACGAACGGCTTCATGCCCTCACAGGCCATACCGGCAGCAAAGGTGACCGCATGCTGTTCGGCAATACCAACATCGAAGCTGCGCTCCGGGAAGGCTTTGGCAAACTTGTCGATCCCGGTCCCGGAAGGCATGGCCGCCGTTACCGCGACAATACGCTCGTCCGCTCCGGCCTCCTTGATCAGAGAGTCCGCGAAAACCGATGTATAGTTCGGTGCGTTGGAAACCGGCTTCTTCACCTCTCCCGTCACCACGTCGAATTTCGGCACGGCGTGATACTTGTCCGCCGCCTGCACCCCGAACGGATGCCCCCGTCCCTTTTCCGTGACGACGTGGAGCAGCACCGGCCGGTCCCGCTTCATATCGCGGACATTGCGCAACACCGGCAGCAGATGATCCAGATTATGTCCGTCCACCGGGCCGACATAATAGAAACCCAGCTCCTCGAACAGCGTGCCGCCGGTGACCAGGCCGCGGGCAAATTCCTCTGCCTTGCGCGCTGTCTCTTCCATCGGCTTCGGCAGATGCTGGGCGATCTGCTTCGCCAGCTCCCGCATGCTGCTATAGGGCTTGGAGGAAATAAGCTGCGAGAGATGGGCGCTGAGGGCACCCACCGGCGGTGCGATCGACATGTCATTGTCGTTCAGCACCACAATCATCCGGCTTTTCTGCGATCCCGCATTGTTCATGGCCTCGTAGGCCATGCCTGCACTCATCGCGCCGTCGCCGATCACCGCGACGACGTTGAAATCGTCATCCTTCAGATCCCGCGCCACGGCCATCCCGAGGCCAGCGGAAATCGAGGTCGAGCTGTGTGCGGCGCCGAACGGATCGTATTCGCTTTCCGAACGCTTGGTGAAACCGGAGAGCCCGCCACCCTGCCGCAAGGTGCGGATACGGTCACGGCGGCCGGTCAGGATCTTGTGCGGATAGGCCTGGTGGCCCACATCCCAGATCACCTTGTCGCGCGGTGTCTCGAAGACATTGTGGATAGCGACTGTCAGCTCGACCACGCCGAGTCCGGCACCGAGATGGCCACCGGTGACCGAGACGGCATCAATGGTCTCGCGGCGCAGATCGTCAGCAAGCTGCTTGAGCTGCGCGTCGGTCAGCGTGCGGGAGTCTGCCGGGAAGGTGACTCTGTCCAGAATCGGGGTTCTGCGTTCGGTCATGGGTCCAATTCAGCCCTTGGGCTCAGTGCGTGCGGTCGACGACGTATGCGGCTACCTGTTTCAGAAGGTCTGCCCGCTCACCGAATAAATCAAGGGCGCGTGCCGCTTGTTCGGCCAGCAGACGGGCCTGCGACCGGGCCCGCTCGATGCCGAGCACGGAAACAAAGGTCGCTTTTCCGGCGGCACCATCCTGGCCGACCGGCTTGCCTGTCGTATTGGAATCACCAACCGCGTCGAGCAGATCGTCGGCAATCTGGAATGCCAGCCCCAGCTCTTGCGCGAAGGAATGCAGGGCGTGGATGTGACGGTCCGTGGCATGTCCCATGATCGCGCCGGATGTGGCGGCGAACGCGAAAATCTCGCCGGTCTTCATCCGCTGCATGCGGGTGATGGCGCCGATATCGAATTCCTGTTCTTCCGCCAGCAGATCGATCATCTGACCGCCGACCATGCCTTCCCCACCCGCCGCCTTGGCGAGTTCGGAGACCAGCTTGGCCCGGACGAAAGCATCGGAGCTGGTTTCCTCGGCCGCGAGGACCTCGAAGGCCAGCGCCTGCAATCCGTCGCCGGCAAGGATGGCCGTCGCCTCATCGAATTTCTTGTGGCAGCTCGGCCGACCCCGGCGCAGATCGCTATCGTCCATGGCAGGCAGATCGTCATGGATCAGTGAATAGCAATGCAGAAACTCGACGGCCGCACCGACCCGCAAGGCGCACCGTTCATCAACGGCGAACATCTTGGCGGACTGCGTAACGATGAAAGGCCGCAACCGTTTGCCGCCGCCCAGGCAGGAATAGCGCATGGCCTGAAACACACGTGCTTCAGCGTCATCCGCTTTCGGCAGCAGGAATTCCATTACGCGCTCAACCTCGCGCGCGGTCGTCGCGATCGCGTCTTCAAGCTGGGTCATGTGCGGTGGCGATCCTGATCTGTGTCGGGAGAATGTGCGGCTCAGGCTTCGAACGGCTCGGCGGACACGGCGCCGTCAGCATCCGATTTCCGGATCTTTTCGACCTTCATGCGCGCTTCGTCCAGCTTCTTCTGGCAGTGGGATTTCAGCTCCGCCCCTCGTGCATAGGCATTGATGGCGTCGTCCAAAGTCCCGCTGCCTGATTCGAGTTTGCCGACGATTTCTTCAAGCTGAGTCAGCGCCTCTTCAAAGCTGAGGCCTTTGATTTCAGGGGTAGGTGTCTCACTCACGTCGGTCTCCTTCGGGCCAGAGCCCGACAATAGGCGCGGGAAGCCCCCGATACAAGGGAGCCCCGCCCGCTTTTCAATGTCAGCCGGCGCTCATCAAACTGCGCACATGAGCCGCCGTCGACTCCGCCAATGCCTCAAGGTCATAACCGCCCTCAAGCGTGGAGACGATCTTGCCGTCGCAGACAAGGTCCGCCACCCGCATGAGTTCCTCCGTCACCCAGGAGAAATCCTCTTCCGTCAGGCAGAGCGAGGCCAACGGGTCGTCTATATGGGCGTCGAATCCGGCGGAAATCATCAAGAGTTCGGGCTGGAATTCGATCAGGGCCGGGGAAATGATCTCGGTGATGGCGGCCCGGAACTGTTCGCTGCCGGACATCGGCGGCAGAGGGACATTCACGATATTACCGACACCGCGCTCGCTCTGGTGGCCAGTTCCCGGAAACAGCGGCGCCTGATGGGTCGAGGCATAGAAGACCCCGCCATCCGCCTCGAAAATCGCCTGGGTGCCATTGCCGTGATGCACATCGAAATCGACAATCGCAACGCGCCGCAACCCGTGCGCCGCGCGGGCATGCTCGGCCCCGACGGCAATCTGATTGAAAAAGCAGAAGCCCATGGGCGTGCGCGGCTCCGCATGGTGCCCCGGCGGGCGCATGGCGCAGAACGCGTTCTGTGCCTCGCCGCCGAGCACGGCATCGACAGCGGCGCAAACGGCCCCGGAGCTGCGCAGGATAGCCTCGCCGGTGCCGGGCGACATCACCGTGTCCCCGTCGATCGACCGCTCGCCGCTCTCGGGCACTGCCTCCAGAATGGCTTCCACATAATCGCGGGGGTGCGCCCTGGAGATCTGATCGACGGTGGCTTTAGGAGACTCCCGGCGTTCAAGCCCGTTGAACTCCTCGGCGGACAGGGCTGTCAGCACGGCTTTCAGGCGCGCCGGATGTTCCGGGTGCATGCGGCCCGGGTCATGTCCAAAACTATCCGCATGGGTATAGAGAATCGTCCCCATGTCCTACCTCCCCAACTTTTTCCGGTCACCAGCGACGGATTTTATCTCGTCCTTCGTTCTTACCAAGAAGGCTGGAGCTGCATCCAGCATCAACTTGCCGCGAGATAGCTCAAATCCCTCATTGATTTAATTGCGATTGGAAAAGATACCCGGCAAAATAGAGCTATCTCCGCTCTCTCCAGAGAAACCAGCCTTGATTTCACCGATGCGGATCTCGTGAGTTCTTGGCGTCAATAGGCGTGCGCGAAATGCCAGTACTGATGAAGAACCTTCGTTTTGGTCTCCTTTTCCCGGCACTCGCGGCCGCTCTGATTGCTTTGACACCAGTCCCGGCATCGGCTCAGGCCAAGACCAAGGCAAGCCCGGTTGAAGTCGATGAGGTTCGCGAGGACACGCTGACCCAGACAGCCCCGTTCACTGCCCGCTTCGTTGCCGTGCAGCTTGGTCCCGTGGCGACGCGGATATCCGAACGGGTCGCCGATATTGAGGTCCGCGCCGGTGAACGGGTCGAAAAAGGCGCCATCCTCGCCCGGCTTTCCGACAATCGTCTCAGGGCAGAGCGGCAGCTCAAGGCCTCCGAAGTGAAAAAGGCGGAAGCCCAGCGCGCACGCGCAGCGGCCAACCGCGCCAAGGCACAGCAAACCCTGGCACGGACAGAACAATTGCGCGGCTCGAACGCTTTCCGCATGAATGCTCTCGAGGATGCCCAGCGCGATCTGGAAGCCTCGGTTGCCAGTTACACAGAGGCAGAGGCCGAAACCGCGCGGGTCCGCGCCGAGCTGGAGTTGGCCGATATTGCCCTCGCCGACGCCTCCATTCTCGCGCCGTATAATGGCGTCATCCTCGCCCGTCACGTCGTCACGGGTGATTACGTTCAGGCGGGCGACGCCATCGTGACCCTGATGAATGACAGGGATCTGGAGATCGAGGCAGACATCCCGGCCCAGCGCCTGACCGGCCTCTATCCCGGCGTACAGATCAAGGCGATGCTACAAAATGGACAAGCACTCGACGTAGCGGTCCGCGCGATCATCCCCGAAGAAAACCCCCGCACCCGCAGCCGCGCCGTCCGTTTCTCGGCGGCCCTGCCGGAGGATTCTGTCCGGATAGCCGAGAACCAGAGCGTCACGGTTCATATTCCGATCGGCATGGTGCGACAGGTCGTCAGCGTCCACAAAGACGCCCTGCTGCTGGATGGCCGCCAGCCACGGGTTTATGTGGTGACGGACGGCACGGTCGAAATGCGTCCGGTCACAATCGGCGAATCTCTTGGTACCCGGTTTGAAGTAACCGATGGCCTCGCCATCGGCGAGGTCGTCGTCATCAAGGGGAATGAGCGTCTGCGCCCTGGCGAGCCGGTGGCCGTTCAGGTCAAGGGCTAAGCCGATGGACACATTGATCCGGCACGCCATCCAGCGCCCCGTCGCGGTGCTGGCCATTGTCATGATGATCGTGATGTTCGGCATCGTTGCCCTGCAAAGCATCCCGATCCAGCTGGCTCCCGATGTGAACAGACCGGTGATCACGGTCACGACCTACTGGACCGGGGCTGCCCCCGCCGAGATCGAGCGCGAGATCATCAACCGGCAGGAAGACGAGTTGCGCGGCCTCGAAGCATTGGAATCGATGATTTCAAGCTCCGAAGACGGGCGCGGCCGGATCACGATGGAATTCTCGCCCGGCACCGACATGGACAAGTCGCTGCTGCTTGTCTCCAACCGGCTGGACCGGGTCGGCAATTACCCGGACGAGGTGGATGAGCCGACGTTCCAGACGGCCGGCTCCGAAGATAATGCCATCGCCTGGGCGGTCATCCTACGCGAGGACGGCAACGACACCCCCATGCACACTTACGGCGATTTCGCCGAAGATTATGTCAAAGCCCGCATCGAACGGATTTCCGGGATCGGTGAAGCCCGCATCTATGGCGGCGCCGAGCGGGAAATGAGGGTGGAAGTCGACCCGCAATTGCTCGCCCAGTACCAGTTGACCATTCCGGACGTGCTCGGCTCCCTGCGCGCGGCAAACGCCTCGATTTCGGCCGGAGCCGTCGATGAAGGCAAACGCCGCTACGTGGTCCGCACGGAAGGCGATTTCGAAAGCATCGACAATGTCCGAGGCGTTGTCCTTCGCTCGATAGAAGACCCGATGACCGGCCGCGTCGCCCGCGTTACCGTCTCCGACGTGGCCTCGGTCAGCATCGGCTACAAGGATCCTGTCGCGCGCATCCGGCAATTCGGCACGCCGGCGCTCGCCGTGCCGATGTACCGGGAGACCGGGGCCAACGTGATCGAGGTGATGACCGAGGTCCGCAAAGCGATTGACGAGTTGAACAAGGGATATCTCGCCGCCCGGGACCTGAAGATGATCCAGGTCTATGACGAGACCACCTACATCAATTCCTCCATCGATCTGGTGCGCCAGAATATCTGGGTCGGCGGCATTCTGGCCGCGATGGTGCTCTACCTGTTCCTGCGCAGCGGCAACGCCACGCTGGTTGTCAGCCTGGCGATCCCGGTTTCCATCATCGGCTCGTTCGTCGCCATGGCCGCGCTTGGCCGCTCCATCAACGTCATCTCGCTGGCCGGTATCGCCTTCGCCGTCGGCATGGTGGTCGATGCGGCCATCGTCGTACTGGAGAATATTTTCCGCCTGCGGCAACTCGGCCATTCTCCGAACGAAGCCGCCTATCGTGGCGCCCAGCAGGTCTGGGGGGCGGTGCTGGTTTCTTCCCTGACAACGGTCATGGTGTTCATTCCGATCCTGGTCATGGAACTGGAAGTCGGGCAGTTGTTCCGGGATATCGCCGTCGCCATCTCGGTCGCGGTCTGTCTTTCCCTGGTCGTCTCCGCAACCGTTGTCCCGGCCCTTGCCAGCCGTTTGCTGAAGAACGAGATCGGCGACCTGAGCGCGGTGCGGCGTCTGCCACTGGTCGATTCTTTTGCTCATGCCTTCGTGGCCACCGTCATGAAGCAGACCCGCGCCGTGGTGAAAAACCGGGCCCTCGCCCTCACCGTCATTGCCGGCATGACCGTCGGCAGCATCGCCGCGACATGGGCCATGCTGCCCGAACTCGACTATCTGCCAGAAGGTAACCGCAATCTGATCATCGGTTTCGTCAAACCGCCGCCGGGCTACAATCTCGACACCATGTCCGCGATCGCCACGAAGCTGGAAAACGCAACCAAGCCGATCTGGGATTTCGACGGAACGAGACCGGTCGCCGAAGACGGCACACCGACCATGTCGCGCTTCTTCTTCGTCGCGCTGCGCGCCAATGTCATCGTCGGCTCCGCCGCGTCCGACCCGACCCGGGCCAAAGAGCTGATACCGGTGCTCCGCCGCTCACTTTTCACGGAACCCGGAACTTTCGGCTTCTTCCGCCAGAGCTCCCTCTTCGGGCGCGGCGTCGGCGGGTCAAATTCAATCGATCTGGATATTTCCGGTGGCGAGCTGGAAGAACTGACCGAGATCGCCCAGAAAACCTTCTTCAAGGTCAGCCAGGCCTTTCCCCAGGAGGAAGGCACACAGATACGTCCCCAACCTTCCCTGTCTCTTGGCGCGCCTGAAGTACGCGTGGTCCCCAACCGCACCCTGCTGGCGGACAATGGCGTCTCGGCCCGCGATCTGGGCTTTACCGTCGATGCCTACAATGACGGTATCCGGGTGGCGGAAATCACCGTTCAGGGCGAGCGTATCGACCTGACGCTGACCGGTCCGGAAGACCACATCGTGCAAACCCAGGGCGTGGCGGACCTGCCCGTGGTGACCAGCGAGGGCAAGATCGTGCCGGCGGGCTCCCTTGCGAATGTCATGGTGACAACCGGGCCGACGGAAATCCGCCATGTCGCGCGCGAGCGAACCATCACCCTCTCCGTCTCGCCCCCCTCCGGCATGCCGCTGGAAGGCGCACTGAACAGGATGCGGGATGAAGTCATCACCCCGATGGAAGCAGACGGGCTGCCGCCGGGCGTGAGCATCCGCATGTCCGGAACGGCAGATAAACTGGCGCAGACCTGGAACGAGATGGTGGTCGATCTGGTGATGGCCCTGGTCATCGTCTATCTGGTCATGGCCGTCCTGTTCGAGAGCTTCTTCTATCCGTTGGTCATCATCTTCTCGGTTCCCCTGGCAACGGCTGGCGGCGTGGTCGGACTGGCGACCCTCAACGTCTTCATCCGTCAGAATCTCGACATGCTGACGCTGCTCGGCTTCGTCATCCTGATCGGCATCGTGGTGAACAACGCGATCCTGCTGGTGCACCAGACATTGCATCACATACGCGAGGATGGCATGGAATCCGGTGCCGCGATCATCGAGGCGACGCGAAACCGCATCCGGCCGATCTTCATGTCGACATTGACCAGCGTCCTCGGGATGCTTCCTCTTGTGGTCTTCCCCGGTGCCGGCTCTGAACTCTATCGCGGGCTTGGGTCCGTCGTGATCGGCGGCCTCTCTCTCTCCGCCGTGCTGACGCTCGCCATCATCCCGCCCTTGCTCTCGCTCTGCCTTGCTCTCGTGGAGCCCGGAAAACAGGTTCCGGACGAAGCATCCGGACGCCCGGCAGACGAGCCGGACAGCCAGGCCGCAGAGTAGGACCGGGCCGCCGGGAAACATAAACACTCAAAAAACATCTAGAATTTTTGAGTAAATTTTATCTACATTAACGTAAGGCACTAAATACGCAGTTCCATTTGGGAATGCGCAGGTGCTCCAGACTGCAGACTGGCTGATGGTGCTTCCACACATGCCATCCGGCGGCTATTGTTCAGTGTGGAATTTTACATAAGTTTACACGCGCTCCCGCAAGAGCGTCTTGAACATGGACACGGTTCGCTGAAATGACGCCTCAGGAAATCGCGAATATCCTGGACGAGCACGAAAAATGGCTGAGCCGCGCCCATAGCGGATCTCGGGCAAATCTGGCCCGCGCCAACCTTTCCGGGTTCACGCTCGAAAAGGTAAACCTCAAATCCGCCAAAATGTCCGGTGCGAACCTGCAGAAGACGATCCTGGTCGGCAGCAACCTCAGCCATACGGACCTGTTCTGTGCGGTACTTGATGGCGCTGATCTGAGGGATGCCGACCTGCAGAATGCCGATCTGCGCGGCGCCTCCATTCGTAACGTCGCCTTCAAGGGCGCCAATCTTGTCGGCGCCGATTTCCGCGGCGGCACGCTTATGTTCGGCACCGACGATGACGAGGGACAGAGGGACGGGCCGACATCGAACCAGCAAGGCGCCGACCTGAGCTATTCGGCCATGCCGAATGCGAGCCTCGCGGGCGCACATCTGGCCGGGGCGAACCTTTCCGGGGTGAACCTGCGCAATGCGGACCTGAAAGGAGCCGATCTTTCCAATTGTGTGCTGGTTGAAGCCGACCTTTCCGGCGCGGACTTGCAGGATGCCAATCTGTCCGGCGCCCGGCTCGACAATACGATCCTCAAGCATGCCAATCTGTCCGGTGCCAACCTGGACGGCTGCGACCTTTCCGGAGCGGACGTCACCGGCGCCAACATGGTGCGGCACGAAGATTCCCTGCCTTTCGAGGTCCGCGAAGTCCTCAACATGCATTACGTCTGGATCCGGGAAGACGGGCGCCTTGGCGACCGCGCGATCCTGAAGAATGCCGACCTCAGCTTTATTGATCTTGCCGCCGTTAATCTGTCCGGCGCGGATCTGCACGGGGCCAATATGAGCGGGGCCAACCTCTCGAACGTCCTGCTTGTGATGTCGGATCTGTCCGATACGAACCTGAAGGGGGCGAACCTGAGTGGCGCGACCCTGGAAGGGATCAACCTCGCAAATGCCGACATGACGGATGCGGATCTTTCACATGCGGGAATAGGACCCGTCGACCTGAAGGATCAGAAAGGCCAGCTTACCGGACGGAAATGGCCCGCAAACCTTTCCGGCGCCAAACTGGTGAATGCAAACCTCAAGGATGCTGACCTGCAAAATGCCAACCTGGCCGGAGCAGATCTTACAGGTGCGGATCTTTCCGGCGCGGATCTTACGCGCGCAAATCTTACGGATGCGGTCTTTAAGACCGAGCAGATCTCAACCGCAAAAACCGGCGTGAAAGCCGACAATAAATAACATAAACAAATTATGGAATTAAGCGATACAAACGGTATGACCAGCCCGTTTCAAAGGAAATTTTTCTTGACCCTTGGACATGGAAGCGTGCGAATGCTTCGTTCTAACGAAATATAATGCCGTACTCTGCAGACTGGCCATTCGGGGTTGCCTCCGCATTGACTGATGAAGCGCAAAAAACCGAACAGCTCGACAAACTCAGCAACGAGATCGAAAAACTTATTGCTCGCGTTGCCGATGATGTACGGGAACAACGAGGCGCGGGGGAAGAACGACGGGCGAGCGGATTTGTGATCTATCTGCTAAGAAACCCGGACAACACACCGATTCAGACACTTCTGCTCAAGAAAGCCGGCATTGCAACGAACGATATCGTCCAAACGCGCGGCTTTACGGCCCTCAAGAATCATTGTGAGCGTCTCAGCCTGCAGGCGCGCGTTGAGGATGCCGTGAGACCGTCGCGGGAATACGTCAATCCCTGCCTTGGCATTATCGTGGATGGCTGGCCATGATAAGTGTTGAGTTGAAACGGGCCTCCAGAGGTTCACTGCCCGGAGGTTCACTGCCCAGGGGGGCACTGCATTGTCTGCTGATCGGCAGCCCCGCGCTGATGGAAAGAAACCAGAGTCGATGACGCCGGAAGATATTCTTCAAGCCATTGAGAGCCATCAGCGTTGGCTGAAACGCAAGCCGGGCGGCGTGCGTGCGGACCTGTCGGGACTTGATGTCGCGGGCTTTCAGCTGTCGCGCGTGAATCTTCAGTCCGCGCGTCTGTCGGGCGTCAATTTCTCGGGCACCTTCCTGTCCGCCGCCGATCTCAGTTATGCGGATCTGTTTTGCGCCAATCTGGATAATTCGGACCTGTCCAATGCTGTCCTGATGCGGGCAGACCTGCGCGGCGCAACCATCAGGGGGTCCAACCTCGGTGGCGCCAACCTGAAGGAAGCCGACATGCGCGGCGGTGCCATCATCAACGACCTGGCGGACGAGCGCCCGACCTTTATCCGGGCAGACGTATCCGCCTCGACCATGGACGAGGCGGATATCAACAACGCCAATCTGTCCGGAACCAATCTGTCCAATTCCAGCATGATCGGCACCAACCTTGAGAACACCCTGCTTTGTGGAGCCAATCTCAGCGGGGTGAATCTCGAGAATGCGAACCTGACCGGAGCGGATCTGTCCGGCGCCAATCTGGCGAACGCAAAGATTATCGGGGCCAACCTCAGGGGCGCAAACCTGCGCGGCGCCCTGATATCCGAAACCAGCTTTGCCAAATCCGATCTCAGCAGCGCAATCCTCGAACGGGTCAATCTGTCGACGGCCAATCTCAGTGGCGCCCAGCTGGTGACCGAGAACGGGGACCGCAGCCGTTCCCTCCGGGATATCGTCAATGATCATGAATTGTGGATACGCGAGCAGGGTCGCGGTGGTACCCGGGCACAGCTTGCCGGGGCCAACCTCAAGGATGTCGATCTGAGCGATATCAACCTGTCGGGCGCGGACCTCCGCGAAGTGGACCTGTCCGGCGCCAAGATGCGCCGCACCCAGCTGGTGATGACAGACCTTACCGGCGCCAAGCTTCCCCGGGCCGACCTCAGGGATTCCGATTTGTCCGGCACCAAGCTGATCTCGGCCGACCTGACGGATGCGCAGATGAATGGCGCGCTGTTTTATCCGGTCGAGTTGAAAGACGCCAATGGCAACCCGACCGGACGGTTCTGGCCGTCCGATCTGGAAGGTGCCCTGCTCCGCAATGCGGATCTCACCGGGGCCCGTTTCAAAGGCGCCAACCTGACAGGCACGGACCTGAAAGGTGCCCGGACCGCCGGCGCCCAGTTTACGGACACCGACCTGGACCAGGCAGTGACGGACGCCTGACGCCGGTCAGGCGGCTCCCATCACAGCCTTGAGCGCTGTCAATGCAAGCTCAATACCGCTGCGCGTGACATCGATATGGGTCACGGCACGCATCCGGCGCGGCCCCATCGGGCCAATCCGCACCTTATGCTCACGCATCAGACGTTCCGACAAACCCGCCGCATCGAAGGCCGGCGCCTCAATGTCGAAATACACCATGTTGGTCTCGATCTCGTCGACCGCGACGGTCAAGCCCGGGATCGATGCAATCCCTTCGGCAAGATACCGGGCATTGGCATGATCCTCGGCCAACCGGTCGATATGGTGATCAAGTGCATGCACTCCGGCGGCGGCGATAATCCCGGCCTGCCGCATCGCCCCTCCGAACTGGTGCTTGAAGAGCCAGCTCCGCTCGATGAATTCTGCGCTGCCGGCCAGCACGCCGCCAACCGGGCACCCCAGCCCCTTCGAAAGATCGATCCAGAGAGAGTCGCATAACGCGCCATAGGACGAGGCCGGAGTGCCGGACGCGACCACCGCGTTCAGCAGCCGCGCACCATCCATATGGACCTTGAGGCCATGACTGCGGGCGCATTCGGCAACGCCGGAAACGGTTGCAAGCGGCCAGACAGCACCCCCACCGAGATTGGCCGTGTTCTCGATATTCACCAGTTTCTGGCGCTGGCCATGGTGGCCGCGCGGCACACGAATGACGGTTTCCAGACCGGCTGCATCGAAAATGCCGCGCTTGCCCTTCAGTGTCCGGACCATCGCCCCGGCGAGAGCTGCAGGCCCGCCCGCCTCGAAATGCAGCGCATGGGCGCTTTCTTCCAGAATGATCTCCTCACCCCGGTCAACCCAGACCCGGTACGCGATCTCGTTACACATGGTTCCGGAAGGCAGGAAGATCGCCGCTTCCTTGCCGAGCAAAGCGGCGACCTTTTCACACAGGAGATTAACGGTCGGGTCTTCCATCGCCTGCTCATTACCGACTTCCGCCTCGGCCATGGCCTGCCGCATCGCTGCGGTCGGACGCGAGACCGTGTCGCTATAGAGATCGACCGCCGGCCCGTTTCCTTCATTCGTCATCATCGCCACGCTTCCTCTTCCCCCACCCGCCGCAGCGGGTCTATTGAATGCCTGCCCGCCGCAGCGGGCCTATTGAATGATCAGCTTACCGGGCCAACGTTAAGGTCCAGCACGGCACAGGGAAAGGAACAGAACCGCACATGGCCGAAACAAATCCGAACAACGGAAATCAGGTTACCCGGCCGCGGACCCTGCCCTTTTCCCTCGGTCTTTCCGAGAATGACCGCCTTGCCGTGCATATCGTCTACGGGCTCTACGGGGCCGCGATCGTCTTTGGCCTGCCCTCGATATTCGGGGTGATTCTCGCCTATCTGAAGCGCGGAGACCTTGAGGGAACGGCCCTGGCCGGACACATCACCTGGCAGATCAGGACATTCTGGATCCAGGTCATCACCATCGTCCTGACGGCGGCACTGACCGCAACCTGGATCCTGATTCCCTTCGCCTGGCTGATCGGCGGGCTCGGCTGGCTCTGGTTTGTCTACCGGGTCGTCAAGGGCTGGATCCGGCACTCGAACGACGCGCCGATCAAGGATCCTTACGCCCTGTTCTGACCCGGTGCGTAGGGATGCGGGCTATTCCGGGGCTAAGTCCGTGCCCAGCTCTCTTGCCATCAGGCACACTTCCTTGGAGCCGCCTTCCGTTTCCTGCCGTCCGACTTCGACGAATCCGAAAGCATGGTGAAAGCGCAGGGAGCCTTCGTTGCTCGGCCGCACGTTGACCTCGCATGTCAGCCGCTCGGCCTTGCCTGAAGCAAACCTGGCGAAGTCCGTATAAAGGCTCTGCCCGACACCGCGCCCGCGCGCCTCTGGCGAGACCACGATGCGATCGACATACAGAAACGATGAATAGCGTTCGCTAAACCATTTGTAATTGAGGCTGTCATAGGGACGCCCCGGCAGGAACCCGATCAGAAAACCAGCGAGCAAATCACCGTCCCTGGCGACACGAAAATAATCCGCCTTCTCCAGGAACCAGACAAAACCATCTGCATCGATGCTGTTCACGTGGGGAATTTCAGATTCATTGAGAAGACCGATTATCGCCAAATCTTCTCTCAGAGCGTCTTCAATTTGCATTCTACGTCCTTTTTTGGATAGTCGCGGACACATCGATATTCCGCATGGATATCATCGATTTTCCGCCGCCCGACGGCTCATGATTCTTATAGATAAATTCTTTGACATCGACATTCCGCGTTGCTCATGATGATTATTAATGAACGAAACGCAGCGTCTTCATGACCATTCGGGAATGAATGTCTGTCATGTCGCCATTTTCGAATCTGCGTTCATAATTGAACAGTGAGAATAATACATAACGAACAAAGTCCGCTCACACGTTCGATTTCAACGGATCTGAACTGGAGGCGAAATTCCGGCAGGAATGTTCTGAATCTCTTGGACATTTGCTGCAGCGTCACATTTCACTATTGGTGATCGTATGTTCTAAAAACGACACTTTAGATGTCGCTTTGAGAGCACTATGATCCGGGCCACGCGTGCTCCGGGGCGCACCTTTGCACAACAGGGAGACAAAGATATGAACAGGGAATTGCAGGACCGTTCGGGACGGCCGCTGAACCAGATCGTCAGCAGTTGGGCGGCAGACACCAAAAAAGGCAAAATGGACCGGCGTGAGTTCCTCGCGCTTGCCAGCGCGCTTGGTGCGACAACGGCCACGGCCTACGGTCTGCTCGGCATGGCAGCGCCGAAAACAGCGCATGCGGCGGGTAAGAAGGGCGGCACCCTCAAGGTCTCGATGAGTGTGCGCCGGGTTGTTGATCCGCGGATCTTCGACTGGTCCGAAATGGGCAACGTCGCCCGGCAGGTTTGCGAAAACCTGGTATCCTACACATCGGCCTACACGTTCGAGCCGGCCCTGCTGGAAGGCTGGGAGGTCAATGACGACGCGACCGAATATGTCCTCAAGGTCCGCAAGGGCGTAACCTGGAACAATGGCGACGCGTTCGACGCGGACGATGTGGTCTACAACCTTGAGCGCTGGTGCGAAAAGGACGTCGAGGGCAACTCGATGGCCGGCCGCATGGCGACCATGATCGATCCGGAGACCAACAAGGCACTCGCAGGCTCGATCACCAAGGTCGACAGCCACACAGTGAAGCTGACCCTGCCGAAATCGGATATCAGCATTATCCCGGGCATGACCGATTATCCGGCGCTGATCGTCCATCGCAATTTCGACAAGAACGGCGCTGATCTTTCCAAGAACCCGATCGGTACCGGCCCGTTCGAACTCGACAGCCTGGAAGTCGGTGTTTCCGCCCGCTGTGTGCGGCGCAAGGACGGAAAATGGTGGGGCGGAGAAGCCTTTCTCGACGCCATCGAATGGACCGATTACGGCACCGATCCGGCCGCCGAGGTTGCTGCTTTCGAAGCAGGCGACGTCCATGTCAATTATCAGACCACGGCTGACTTCGTCGAAATTCTCGACAGCCTCGACCTGAAGAAATCAGAAGCGATCACCGCGGCAACCATCGTTGCCCGCATGAACGTCGCCAACAAGCCGTATGACGATGTCCGCGTGCGGAACGCCCTGCAGCTCGCCGTCGATAACAATGTCGTCCTGCAGATCGGTTATGGCGGTTCCGGCAGCGTGGCCGAAAACCATCATGTCGGCCCGATGCATCCGGAATATTACAAGCTGTCGGAAATCAAGCGCGATCCGGAAGCAGCGAAGAAGCTCCTCGCCGATGCCGGCCAGTCCGATTTCGAGCATGAGCTGATCTCCATCGACGATGACTGGCGGAAAAACACCACCGATGCCATCGCCGCCCAGATCCGCGATGCCGGTATCAAGGTCAAGCGGACCATCATTCCCTCCTCCTCCTTCTGGAACAACTGGACGAAATATCCGTTCTCGACCACCAACTGGAACATGCGCCCCCTCGGCGTGCAGGTTCTTGCGCTGGGCTACCGATCCGGCGAAGCCTGGAACGAAGCAGGCTGGTCCAACCCGGATTTCGACAAGAAACTCGACGAAGCCCTTGCCATCGCCGATACGGACAAGCGCCGCGAAGTGATGAAGGACCTGGAAGAGATCCTGCAGAGCTCCGGCATCATCATCCAGCCGTACTGGCGCTCGCTCTACAAGCACATGGCCGAGTCCGTGCAGGGCGATGCCATGCACCCGACTTTCGAGATGCATTTCGAAAAAGTCTGGCTCGACGAAGGCTGATCGACATGAACGAGCCCGCCCCGGTCTGACCGGGGCGGGCTTTTAACTCCCGGCAAGGGAGAATAAGGGCAAAAAAACGCCCGCCCGAAACGGGGCACACGGGGACAATATGCTGTTATTTATCCTGAGGCGGCTCGGCGTCATGGTCGCGACCATGGTCTGTCTGACATTCGTCGTATTCTATCTGGTCAATCTCGAGCCCAATCTGAAGAAGCTCGCGCTTGAACAGAACAATAACCGCATGACCGAAGAAGCGGTTGAAAGCTGGCTGCTGAAGGAAGGCTACCGAAAGCCCATCCTGGAGCGCTATGCCGTGTGGATAGGTAATGCGGCGACAGGCGATTTCGGCAATTCCACCCGCTTCCGCAAGCCGGTCGCAGAGGTTCTCGCCCCCCGTATCGGATATACCGGAACCCTGATGTTCTGGGTCATGATCACCATGGTGCCATCCGCCCTCGTCATCGGTGTGCTGGCAGGGATGAGAGAGGGATCGAAGACAGACCGGAGCCTCTCGGTCGTGGCCATCGCCTCGACGGCAACGCCCGAATATGTCTCGGGCATCCTCTTTACCGTTCTCTTCGCCTCCTGGCTCGGCGTCCTGAAGGGCGTCTCGAAAGCCGGCGGCATCGACTTCAACAATTTCGCGCTGCCCGTCATGACCATGGCGATCTATGGCACCGGATATATCGCCCGCATGACCCGCGCCTCAATGGCCGAGGTGATGACGGCGCAATATATCCGCACGGCGCGCCTCAAGGGCTTGTCCTTCCGCGCCCAGGTCCTGCGTCATGCGCTGAGGAACGCGCTGATCGCTCCCTTCACCGTCATCATGCTCCAGTTTCCCTGGCTCCTGACCGGCGTGGTCATCGTTGAAAAGCTATTCAACTACAAAGGCTTCGGGTGGACCTTGGTGGAAGCTGCCGACAATAACGACATCGACTTGCTGCTCAGCTGTTCATTGGTGTCGGTCGTCGTCGTGCTGCTCACGCAGCTCATTTCAGATATCGGGTACGCCTATCTCAACCCGCGCATTCGCGTGAATTGAGGGGGGAGATAAGGCAATGCTGGAATATATCGGGTTCTTCGAAATCTGGGGGACAGTGATCAGCCAGTTCTGGCCGGTCTGGCTGTCTCTCGCGGTCATCCTCTCCGTCAGCTACTACTTCCGCCACAACCTCAATCTTTACGGCCGCCTGTTCGGCAGCACCATCGGCATGGTCGGGCTTGTGATCGTGCTGTTCTGGATCCTGACGGCCATTTTCGCCGACTGGGTCGCGGTCTTCGATCCGCTTGAGCAGTTCGCCATGCTGAAACGCAAGGCTCCCGGCGTGATCGATGCAGAGACAGGCAAGGCGCTTCTCTTCGGTGCGGACAATCTCGGGCGCGATCTGTTCAGCCGCATGGTGCATGGCTCCCGCTTCGTGCTTGTCATTGCACCTGCCGCGACATTATTTGCCTTCATCGTCGGTATTACCATCGGCCTCCCGGCTGGCTATTACGGCGGCAAGATCGATGCGATCATGTCGTTCCTTGCCAATCTGGTGCTGGCTTTCCCGGTGATCCTGCTATTCTACCTGCTTGTCACACCGGGTATCCGGGAAACCCCCATCCCCGTGGCCATGGCCGGGTTCTTCTTCATCTTCCCGATCATTTTCTTCAGCGTGCTGTTCTACAGCCGGTACGCGACCCGTCCCGGATTGCTGACGATCCAGCTCATCTGCGTGCTTCTGATCGGCGGCTGGCTCTATTCCGGACTGGTCTTCAATGCCGATCCTCTCAGCATCATCACGCTTGAGCCGAACGAGCTGAATATCTTCGCCTCGGTCGTCTTCGTGAACGCACCGACGGTGTTCCGTATCGTCCGCGGCATCACCATGGACATCAAGACGCGGGATTATGTGGCAGCCGCCCAGACACGGGGCGAGAATGCCTGGTACATCATGCTCTGGGAGATCCTGCCCAACGCACGCGGCCCGCTGATCGTCGATGCCTGCCTGCGCATCGGCTACACGACAATCCTGCTCGGCACCCTCGGCTTCTTCGGCCTCGGCCTGGCACCCGAAAGCCCTGACTGGGGATCGATGATCAACCAGACCCGGGCCTTTATCCGGATCGTCCCCACCATCGCCCTGCCTCCAACCCTTGCGCTGGCAATTTTCGTCCTCGGACTGAACCTGCTGGCCGACGGACTGCGCGAGCAGTCACTGAAAGACTGAGGGGGGCACGGACATGACAGAACCAATCCTCGAGATCAAAAACCTTTCGATCTCCTTCTTTGTCCGCGCCGGTGAGATCCCTGCCGTGATGGATTTTTCTTGCAAGGTCATGCCGGGCGAGGCCATGGGCCTGGTCGGCGAGTCCGGCTGCGGCAAGTCCACGGTCGCCCTCGGCGTCATGCGGGATCTCTCCAACCGGGGAAAAATCACCGCCGGCTCCATCAAGTTCAAGGGCCGCGAGCTGACCACCATGAGCGAGAAAGAACTGCGGAAAATCCGCGGCTCCGAGATCGCCATGGTCTACCAGGAGCCGATGGCCAGCCTGAATCCCGCCATGCGGGTCGGCAAGCAGCTCATGGAAGTGCCGATCCTGCATGAGAATACAAGTGTGGACGAAGCCTATGACCGGGCTCTGGAGATGATGCAGGCCGTGCGCCTGCCCGATCCGGAGCGGATGATGGATTCATATCCGCACCAGCTTTCCGGCGGCCAGCAGCAGCGCATCGTCATCGCCATGGCGCTGCTGTCTAAGCCCGCCCTGCTGTTGATGGACGAGCCGACGACAGCGCTTGATGTCACGGTTGAAGCCGGCATCGTCGAGATGGTGAAGGAACTCGGCAGCCGGTTCGGCACGTCCATGCTGTTCATCTCGCACAATCTCGGCCTCATCCTGGAAACATGCGACCGGATCACGGTGATGTATTCCGGCGAGGCGGTCGAAACCGGCTCTGTTAAAGGCGTATTCGACCGGATGCGGCATCCCTATACGCAAGGTCTGTTCCGCTCGATCCCGCTTCCCGGAGCGGACAAATATGCCCAGCCCCTCGTCGCCATTCCAGGCCAGCTGCCCCTGCCCCACGAACGGCCGCAGGGATGCAATTTCGGACCGCGCTGCTCCTACTTCGAAGCAGGCAGGTGCGATGTTGGTGAGATCCACATGCGGGATACCGGTCTGGACGGGGAGCATTATTCACGCTGCGAACGCGTGGCCGAGATCGATTGGGACGCCCCGGTCAAGCATGACGGCATCATCGAGGCGACGGAGCCCGGCGAAACCATTCTGACCGTCACCGGCCTGAAGAAATATTACGAGGTTGCCGCGAACCAGATGTTCGGCGGTGGCGAGACCCGTGTGGTGAAGGCGAACGAGGAAATCACCTTCTCGGCCCGCGAGGCGGAAACCGTGGCGATCGTCGGTGAATCCGGATGCGGAAAATCCACGCTCGCCAAGATCCTGCTTGGCCTTGAGACCGCAACGGAAGGCACCGTCACCCTCGGCAATATCGAGATCGGAAGCACGGATATCGGCGACCGGGACACCGGCACCATCAGCTCCATCCAGATGGTGTTCCAGAACCCGTTCGATACGCTGAATCCCAGCCATACGGTCGGCTCCCAGATCGTCCGGACCCTGGAACGGTTTGGCATTGGGAAAAGCCCGAAAGACCGTACGGAGCGGATGCTGGAACTGCTCGATCTGGTCAAACTGCCGCGCGCGTTCGCCAAGCGCATGCCGCGCCAGCTTTCAGGTGGCCAGAAACAGAGGATCGGCGTGGCCCGCGCTTTTGCCGGCGCCCCGAAGGTCGTGGTCGCGGATGAGCCGGTATCCGCGCTCGACGTCTCCGTGCAGGCGGCGGTGACGGAGCTGCTGATGGATATTCAGCGTGCGTCGCGCACGACAATGCTGTTCATCAGCCATGATCTCTCCGTCGTCCGCTATATCGCGGACCGGGTGATCGTGATGTATCTCGGTCATATCGTGGAACAGGGAACAACCGACGAGGTTTTCTCGCCACCCTATCATCCCTATACCGAAGCCCTGCTCTCGGCGATCCCGATCGCGGACACGAAGGTGGTGAAAAAGCATATCGTGCTGGACGGCGATATCCCGTCGGCCATGAATCCGCCATCCGGATGCCCGTTCCAGACCCGCTGCCCGCACAAAAGCGAAGTGCCGGGGAACAGGTGCGAGACGGAACTCCCCCCAACACGGACATTGGCTGGCGGCCACCAGATCAAATGCCATCTCGCCGACGATATCCTCGACAGGATGGAACCGGTCGTCGCACTCGGCTGAGAGATCTCACTTTCCGGGTAGAGCCAAAAAAGAAAGCGGGCGGCCAAAGGCCACCCGCTTCTCTTGATCAATGGCCCGTTACCGGGCCATTACATCTGCTTATGCGTCACCCGGAAGAGCCTGGGAGACGGACTTCACCATTTCAGTGATGCGCTTGCGCACACCGACATTGGTGATGTTGTAATAGGCACGAACCAGCTCGAGCGTTTCACGCCGCGCCATCGGGTCGTTCGGCTTTTCCTCGTAATCGGTCGTCGAAGAACCAGAGCGCACTTTGCGCGGAGAGTTCGCCGCCGTGTCATCCGTCATGTCATCAAAGAAGAAGCTGACGGGGACATCGAGGATCTGCGCGATATCCCAAAGGCGGGAAGCGCTGATGCGGTTGGAGCCGCGCTCGTATTTCTGGACCTGTTGAAAGGTAATATTCAGTGCCTCGCCCAGTTGTTCCTGGCTCATGCCCAGGAGAGTGCGACGCAACCGAACACGCCGTCCGACATGGACGTCAATCGCGTTATTGTTCGTTACGCGATAGTTCGGATCATCACTACCATTCAATGCTTGCTTTGCTGCGGCCATTCTCAGTCTCTAGCGGTTGAGTGAAGTTGGTTCTCAGTCACGACATTCAAGATATAGGACCAAGAGTGCCGGGTTTCTACAACGCCTTGGTGTTATTTCCAACAAAAACTAAAGGATTCGTAGAATATTATCTGGTGACGATCAAATTAACACTAAAGAAAATTAACTATAAACCTTAACCAAACATAACAATTCGACTTATAATTCAAAAATAAAGAAAATTACTCTTAATTTATCTTTGCTTTTTCAGATCCTCGAAACAGAAAGCCTGATATAGCGCGATTTTCTGGGAAGTAGAAATCAAAAACAAGACACTAAAAAATTTGAACGGTCATTTCGTTATTTTCGTTTCCGTCACCTCTCATTCCAAATACGACCACCGGCATTAACGTTTTGTCGCCGTATGGCTAGACAATTACCCCCTCAAAATGGGCACCATTACGGCAATAAAAAGGTCTTTTTTGGAGGCACGCATCGCGATGACCGAAGCCCCGAGCCGCACAAGAAAGCGCGAACGAACACGAAAACGCTCGGATTCGGCCGGCACGGACCGGAAGATCAGGCAGGCTGAGTGGTCCCGGTTGCGCTCTCCCTACCCACCGATGGGTATCGTCTCAGAGGATGAACTGGAAGCGATCCACACTGCCTCGCTCCGTATCCTGAGCGACATCGGCATTGATTTCCTGGACGCGACCGCACGCGACATTTTGAAGCAACATGGTGCCGATGTCGCAGAAGGCTCCGAGCGCGTCCGCTTCGAGCCTGACATGGTGCTCGAATATGTTGCCAAGGCTCCGTCTGAATTCACCCTCCATGGCGGGCGCCCCGAGCGGGATCTTGTCTTTGGCGGCAACAACCTCAACTTCGCGAGCATTGCCAGCGCCCCCTTCTGCAGTGATCTCGAAGGCGGCCGCCGGGACGGCAACTATGCCGATTTCCAGAATTTCGTCCGTATGGGCCAGACCGCGAACATCATCCATCTGTTTGGCGGCTATCCGGTCGAACCGGTGGATCTGCCGCCGCAGACCCGGCATCTGGATTGCCACTATTCCTTCCTGACCCTGTCCGACAAGGTGCATCACGCCTATTCGCTCGGGCGGCAACGGCCGAGCGATGCCATCGACATGCTGTGTATCGCCCGTGGCGAGACCCGTGACAGCATCGCCGACAGGCCCGGAATGCATTCCATCATCAACACCTCCTCCCCTCTCCGGGTCGACATCCCGATGCTGCAGGGCCTGATGGAAATGACCAACCACGGCCAGGCCATCTGCGTCACCCCCTTTACCCTCTCCGGCGCGATGAGCCCGGTGACCATTGCCGGCGCCCTCGCCCAGCAGAACGCGGAGGCCCTCGCGGTCATTGCCTTCACCCAGATGGTCCGCGCCGGCGCGCCGGTGATCTATGGCGGCTTCACGTCGAATGTGGATATGCGCAGCGGCGCTCCCGCCTTCGGAACTCCGGAATATGCCAAGGCTGCTTTCGTCGGCGGCCAGCTCGCCCGCAAGTACGGGCTGCCCTACCGCTCGACCAATGCCAACGCCTCGAACGCGGTGGATGCGCAAGCAGCCTGGGAAAGCATGATGTCGCTCTGGCCGGTTGTGCTCGGGCACACCAATCTGGTGATGCATGCCGCCGGATGGATGGAAGGCGGCCTGACCGCATCCTTCGAGAAGTTCGTGATCGATCTCGAACTCCTTCAGGGCATGGCTGCGTTTCTGCAACCGCTGGAGATCAACGAAGCGAGCCTCGGCCTGGACGCTATCCGCGATGTCGGCCCCGGCGGGCATTTTTTCGGCACCGCGCACACGCTGGAACGCTATGAGACCGCGTTCTACCAACCGCTGCTTTCGGACTGGCGCAATTATGAAAGCTGGGAAGAAGCCGGCAGCCCGGATGCGCTTACACGAGCGAACCGGACATACCGCGCCCTCCTGGAAGAATTCGAAGCTCCAGTGATCGATCCCGCCATTGACGAAGAACTGAAAGCCTACATGGCCAAAAGGCGGGAAGATCCCCGTATAGAATAATAATCAAATAAAACGGCGGCGGACATATGACGCCGCCGTTTATTACTGGTTCAGGAATGTGGATGCGCCGGGTGTTCTTTTGGCCGGAACAGCCATCGCCGTGCAATCTCGCGGTATCCACGATAGATCCGCTCCTCGCGGCCACCGGTCAAACGCCTCCGCAAAACCTCATAACGCGGCAGCGCATACCAGGGCACGCCCGGGCAGGCATGGTGCGCCACATGCAGATTGTTGTTCAGGAACAACAAAGCCAGCGGGGCTTCCGCCTCGACAATCGCCGTCCGGTCATCGGCCTCGGGTGCCGCGTGATGTTCCGCGAATGAGCGAAGCAGCAGCAATCCCGTCCCCGGATAGGCAAAGCAGAGCAAATAGAGCCAAAGCGGCATGCCGCAGACTCCGGTAATCCAGACCGCAAGCAGGGCCAGCCCCACTGCATGGAAGGCCCAGTCCTTCACGCGTCCTTTTCCCCGCGCAAGATCACGCGCCTCGCGCCAGAGAAACAGGCTTGCGACAAAGAACGGGCCGAGCACAAGCCGTCCGGCGAGCGTATTCACGGCGCGATAGATCATCCGCCGCAGCGCGGAAAACCGGCTCCATGCGTCGGGCGTGACATAAAAGGATTCCGGATCCTCGATCGGATCGGTCAGATATTCGTTACGGTGATGCTTGAGATGGCTGTCCCTGTAGATGCCAAACGGCACCCAGAGCATCATCGGCAGCCCCGCAAGCAACGTGTTGAGCCAAGCGATTCTGGTCGGATGACCGTGAATAGCTTCATGCTGATAACTCGCATGCCAGGCGACTACCGGCGCCCCAAGCAACGGCAACAGCCATATAGGCAGTGCAGCATGCCAATAGGTCAGCGCGGCGAAAAGGCCGTGAATAACGCTCCAGAGCGCGACGGTCTGCCACTCGACGGACGAGACGGACAGCGTAAAGACGGAGTCAACATTACCAGGAGAAACAGATACTTCCGGGATTTGCCGAGAAATCGGTGCGGGGTGACGTTCAAACATGCCCACAAGGTATGCCGCACCGCACAACCGCAACAACGAGCGTTTGCGCTATTTTTGCAGCTTATGTTGACCAAATAAGCAATTTGCAGATAAAACACAACATTGCTTATTTTCCCGCCAGGAACCGCCTTGGACCGCCGAGACACAGTCGAAATCTTCCGGACCCGCCTTGCCGAAAGCATGGAACGCGCCGGCATGAACCGGTCCGGCCTTGCCCGGCGTGTCGGCGTTGACCGCTCGACCCTGTCCCAGTTGCTGTCAGCCGATAACGAACGCCTGCCCCGCGCGGATACGGTTGCGGCCATCGCCTCGGCCCTGCAGGTCAGCCTTGACTGGCTGCTCGGCCTGACCCAGCAGGAACAGCTCGGCGCCGAGATCCTGCAGCGGTCGATCCATATTACCGAAGCATCGCGCGCTGCCGTGGACCGGAACATCGCCGAATGGCATGCGGAGGCCGCCGGTTACAAGATCCGTTATGTCCCAAGCAACCTGCCCGATCAGGTCAAAACACCGGAGATCCTGGCCTACGAACACGGCGTCGTGGAAGCTTTCGAGCGGGACAGCGCGCTGGAACGGGCACAGGACCAGCTCGCCTATACCCGGCGCCCGGAAACCGATATCGAGATTTGCATGCCGCGGCAGGCGCTGGATGATTTCGCCGCCGGAGCCGGTATCTGGCACGATCTGGCGCCAGCGCTCCGATATGAGCAGCTACGCTATATGCGGCAGCTGCATGATGAGCTGTATCCCAGAATGCGCCTCTACCTGTTCGATGGGCGTCGGGTATACTCCGCCCCGCTGACCATCTTCGGCCCGCTGCGCGCCTCGCTCTTCCTTGGCCAGAGTTTCTTTGTCTTCAACACGACCGACCATATCCGCACCCTGACCCGCCATTTCGATCAGCTGATCCGCGACGCAGTCGTTCAAAGCCATGCCCTGGACGACTATATCGAGAGGCTGCTCTCACGCTTTCCGGAACACACCGCCTGATGATTGCCACGCTCGACATGTACGATTTTCCGGAGATCCGGGATGCGACGAACACCTGGTGGGAAGCACTGGCGCGCGGGTTTATCGCCGAAGGCCTGACCGGAATCCCGCCTCACCGCACCCGTTTTTCCGATGAAAACGCGTCATGGTCCGCCCCCGGGCTGATCTTCACCCAGATATGCGGATATCCGCTCCGCAAGCGGTATCGGGACGTGCTGCGTGTTGTCGGAACCCCGTGCTACCGCGCGGAAGGATGCGACGGGCCGCGCTACAGCAGCGTGGTGATTGTCCAGCGCGGCGCCGGGATCGGCTCCGTGGAAGCGCTTGAAGGTGCCAGACTTGCCTATAATGGCGCCCTTTCCCAATCCGGCATGAATGCTTTCCGCGCCTTGCTCTCGGAGCGTGGGATCAAACCGGGCTTTTTTGGCGACGCGGTATGCAGCCGCGGCCATCGGGCCAGTGTTTCCATGGTCACTTCGGGTGAGGCCGATACAGCCGCGATCGATTGCGTCACCTGGGCATTGCTGCAGAAACACGCGCCGCACGAATGCGATGCGGTCGAGGTCCTGGCCTGGACTCCGGGTGCGCCGGGCCTGCCCTATGCCGTCCCCGCAAGCAGTGACGAGCAAACCATCGCCGCCTACCGGCGCGGAATCGACCGGGCAATAGCAGACCCGGCCGCGCAATCCGCCCGCGAGGCGCTCCTGATCGACGGATTCGCGCCCCTGACAGATGCCGATTACGAAGAAATCGACGCCATGGAAACACGTGCCCGCGAGCGAGGACTGCCTTCCCTCTTCTGAGCTTGTTGCCCGGCGGCCCGCGCGGCAAGATCCCCGCCGGAACGACAACGCCACGTAAAACAGCGCCACTTGTGAGGGAGACACGCCATGGCCATTACCTTTTACGATCTGTCCGGCAAGGACGGAGCACGGTTCAGCCCGTTCGGCTGGCGCGCCCGCATGGCCCTCGCCCACAAGGGACTCGAGGCCGACGCTATGGTCGAGCATGTCCGCTTCGGGGAAAAAGCCAAGATTGAATTCAGCGGGCAGAAACTGGTTCCGGTGATCAAGGACGGCGAGACAGTCGTCAACGACAGCTGGGCCATCGCCTGCTATCTGGAAGATACCTATGCCGATCGCCCGAGCCTGTTTGGTGGCGAAGCCGGACGCGGCGCTGCACGGCTGATCAATGACTGGACAAATCGCTCCATCAATCCGTTGGTCGCCCGCTGCATCGTCCATGATGTTCTGCTCCGTTGCGACGAGCGTGACGTGGACTATTTCAAGGAGAGCCGGGAAGCACGCTTCGGCGCCGCCCTCGAACAGATCCAGGCCGGGCGCGAAGAGGTTCTTCCGAACCTGCATCAGGCTTTGGCACCGATCCGCACGGTTATTGAGGAACAGCCCTTCATCGGCGGCTCCAGCCCGAGCTATGCCGATTACGCACCGTTTGGCACACTGATGTGGGCGCGGGTTTCCAGCCCGTTCGAGCTTCTGGAAGAAAGCGATCCGCTCTGGGCCTGGCGCGAACGCCTGCTCGACGCCCATGGGGGAGCGGCCCGCGCCGAGCCGGCCTGCCCGAAAGCCGCCTGATCACCTCACGAGCCCGGAAAACCAGCATTATGTCACGTGTACCCGCCCTCAAACCCGAGGATATGTCCGATGCGCAACGGACAATCCACGATGCCATCGTCAATGGCCCCCGTGGCCGTGTCGAAGGCCCGCTGAAAATCTGGCTACATAGCCCGGCCCTGGCCGACAAGGCACAACAGCTCGGCCAGTTCGCCCGGTTCGACAGCTCACTCGAGCCACGGCTTTCCGAACTCGCCATTATGGTCACCGGCCGGTTCTGGGGCGCCCAGTTCGAGTGGTCCGTCCACAAGCCCTTCGCCCTGAAGGCAGGCATCTCGGAAGAAATTCTGGACGCCATCCGGGACAGAAAAACTCCACCCTTCAAGAATACGGACGAACGGATCGTCCATGACGTCTCCCGCGCCCTGCATGAAACCCACAGGATCGGCGATGCTCTTTATGCCGAAGCGGTCGATGTACTGGGTCAGCAGCAGGTGATCGATCTTGTCGGTCTGCTTGGTTATTACACGCTGATTTCCATGACCATCAACGCCTTCGAGGTTCCGTTAGAGGGTGATCAAATCGCCGAACTTGACTGATTTCAAGGCATTTACGGGGCGCGCATGAAGATGTGCGCCCCGCATCACAGCGAAAACCATTATTTTAATACTAAATTATTTTTCGATTTTAGAAGTGGTTAACGTTGCGTTAACCACAACCTCGCGATACCATTGTCACCATTGAGTAGGAGAGTATACATGATAACTCTTGCGATGGTGATAGTGACCTGGTGCGTGGTTGCCCTTGTCGGCGGCGTTCTTCTTGGACGCGGTATCCGCGAGAACTAATAGCTATTTTATTTCAGAGCTTTGCTTGCCTGGATTCCAGCTCTGCTTGCCGATTCCAGTAACGCTTCCCCAGCCTCTGTTTCCTGAGCCGGCAAGCTTTCGATCAGAGCGGTCCAGCCCTTAAAACAACTTCGATTCCAACAATAATCGCCGTCAGCATCGCAAGATAGATGACGAACTGCGCGTGATCCTCGCCATCGATCACCACCTTGCGCAAGCGCGCACCAAAAATATCGAACAGTGAAACCGTCGCCAGAATAATCAACAAGATCGCGGCGCCCGATCCGTAATCGAATCCCCGCAACGCTTCCGACAGTGACATGCCGATGCCGCCTGCCCCGACGATGCCAAGAACCGTGGCCGAGCGCACATTTGCCTCGAACCGGTAGAGCGAAAAGGAAATCCAGAGTGGCAAGACCTGCGGGATCACCCCGAAGACGATTTCATGCAGGCTCGTGGCCCCGGTCGCCCGGATACCTTCGACCGGGCGCGGGTCGATGGCTTCAACGGCTTCGGAGAAGAGCTTGGCGAGCGTCCCTGTCGTATGAATGGCCAGCGCCAGTACTCCGGCAAGCGGGCCAAGTCCGACAGCGGCAACAAAAACCAGCGCAAAGACCAGCTCGTTGATCGCCCTGAATGCATCCATCAGGCGCCGCACCGGAAAACTGAGCCAGGCCGGCGCCAGATTTGACGATGCCATCAGACCAAAGGGGACCGCGAACACGACCGAGAGGAACGAGCCCCAGACCGCCATCTGCACGGTCTCCAGCATAAGATCCAGATAACTCCGCCAGTAACGGAAATTGGGTTCCAGAAAATCGGACAGCAGCATCGCCATGTTACCGCCACCGCTGAACACATCCCCGATACGGTTCATGTCCGACGGCACGAAGCTCCAGACCAGCATGATCAGGAAAGTGCCCCAGAGCAGGTAGTCGAACGCCTGCTCCTGACGGCCACGGCCAGGCACGACGATGTCCTCCAGGCGGGGCTGGGTTCCGTTGGCGGCAATATTATTCATGGCTGACACTCATGGGACTTGGTTCCCGAAAAGAAGCGGGGGCCACGTGGCCCCCGCATATCGGCCCGGCGAAACACCGAACCAGGATCTGGGTTACTTGCGAGGGCGAGCCTCCGCGGCGCGGCGGATATCCGCGATCTTCTCGTCGATCTTGGCGATCTTCTCTTTCTTCTCGGACTGGGAGAAAGTGTCGTCACCCTCGATGGACATGCGCTGACGGATCTGGTCCATCTCATAGAACGGCCAGAGCTGGGCATTCGAGGACGGCACGAACGGGCCCATATCGATCATGGCCAGGATTTCACGCGCCTTGGTCACTTCCGCATCGCTGCCAAGACGACCATAAGTCATGAAAAAGCTCATGATCTTGGCTTTCAGATCCTTGTTCAGTTCCGGGCGCCAAGCCATCGGATCGGATGCGATCAGCGGGGAGCGCCAGATTTCCTTGATCTCGGCAAACAGTTCCGGTTTGGCAAATTTCAGACGCTTGTAGAGACCGCCGGAGGATGCGACAGCCGCGTCGACCTGCTTGGTTGCGACGGAGATCAGGTTTGTCTCGTGGTTTGCATTGCGGACAATCTTGAAGCATTCCTTCGGATCAACGCCTTCCTTGGCGAAGATGAAGGTGGACGGCACCAGAAAGCCCGAGGTCGAGTTCGGATCGCCAAGGCCAAAATTCAGGCTCTTGTCGCACTTCATGACGTCTTCGTAGCTCAGACCCGAATCCTTGTGCGTGACCATGACCGACCAGTAACCCTGATCGCCGTTGGATTCGGTCGTCTGTGCGAAAATCTCGGCACCGGCGCGGTCGACCGCGACCATGCCGGACTTGTTGCCGTACCAAGCGATATCGACCTTGTCGAAGCGCATGGCTTCGATCACACCCGCATAGTCGGCCGCGAAGAACGGCTTCACCGGCATACCGATATCCGCTTCGAGCGCCTGCAGAAACGGCCCCCACTTCTCGCGCTGGGCGGAGCTGTTCTCCGTCGCGATGATGCCGAAATTGATTTCCTTGGGATTTTCGCGATCAGCAAAAGCGGGCATGGCGCTTGCCGCAATGCCGGTTGCCAGAACCGCGGCGGCGGTCAGGCGAGTAAAGATCGTCATGGGATCAGCTCCTCTTGATGCTGGGAAATAGGGTCAGGCGAATGCGGCGAGCCGCTGTTCCGCCGTCTCATGCACTTCCGCGAAATCCTCGGCATCGGGGAGGATCAGCTCCTCGCTGGCCTCGCCGTAGATTTCGCGCAAAAAAGACGTGGTGAGATCGAGAGACGGTCCGTCGAACACGACACGGCCATCACGCATGGCGATGGTGCGCTTGCAGTAGCGCCGGGCATATTCGACCTGATGCAACGAGACGAGAACGGCCGTGCCTTCCGTCCGGTTGATGTCGGACAATGTCTCCATCACCCGGCGGGCGGAGGCCGGATCGAGAGAGGCAATCGGCTCGTCCGCGAGAATGGCTTCGGATTCCTGCACAAGACAGCGGGCGATGGCGGCACGCTGCTGCTGCCCGCCTGAAAGCGTGGCCGCGCGCTGCCGCGCCGTCGCAGCAATGCCAACGCGCGCGAGCGCCTGCATAGCGCGCTGCTTTTCCAGATGAGAGAACTGCATCAGGACGCCGCGCCATTTCGGCATCCGGCCAAGCCGGCCCGCGAGCACATTGGTCAGAACCGTCAGGCGCGGCACCAGATTGAATTGCTGGAAGATCACACCGAGGCGCCGCCGCACCTGCGACACGTCCCCGGTCAGGCGGCCACCGGCCTGCACCTGATCGCCGAATACCGCAATCTCGCCGCCGTCCGCCCCCTTATTGGCAACGATCAGCCCGCCGATATGCCGGATCAGTGTCGACTTGCCGGAACCGGAGGCGCCAATCAGCGCGACCATCTCGCCCGCGGCAAGCGTGACGGAAACCCCGTCCAGCGCCTTGCGCCCGTTCGGAAATGTTTTGCAGACGTTCGTGACCTGAATAACAGGCTGGCTCTGAGTATGTGACATGCGGCCCCTTCCCAAGGGTCGCGACATTACTCAGAAGCGTTGACCGGCACGCCGCAGAGTTGTGACGGTTTCAGGACTCCCTCGTGACTCAATACCCACAAAAAGACGCGGAAGAGTCCCCGATACGTCACAATCGGCGGGATACGATCTGCGGGCACTCCATCGTCATCACCGCTTCGCCGTCCTGATTGAAGGTGGTGTATTTGAAGCGGACAAAGCCTCGATCCGGCTTGGAGCGGGAGGGACGTTTCTCCAACACCTCCATTTCGACACGCAGCGTATCGCCCGGCCGCACCGGCTTCAGCCAGTTCAACTGGTCGATGGTCCCGGCACCGAGATTGGTGGCCTGCAGCCCGTTCGCCTGCCAGGCCAGCCTGAAGCTGACGGCAAGGGTCTGGAAGCCGCTGGAAATAATGCCGCCGAACGGACTCTCTTCCGCGTCCGGCACACTGACATGAAAGGGCTGCGGGTCGTACTTCCAGGCGAAATCGATGATCTCGGATTCCGTCATGGTCTTGCGCTGGGAGCCGAGGACCTGGCCGATTTCCAGGTCCTCGAAATAGACGGGCGCTTGCATCGACCTGACCTCAGATAGCTGCGGCAATGGCGTCGCCGAGATCCTTAGTCGTCGCCTGGCCGCCAAGGTCCGGCGTCTTCGGCCCGCCGCCGGATGTGACAGCCTCGCAGGCCGCGACGATGGCATTGGCCGCTTCCTGATGCCCGTGATGTTCCAGCAGCATGGCGCCGGACCAGATCTGCCCGATCGGATTAGCGATCCCCTTGCCCGCAATGTCCGGCGCCGAGCCGTGCACCGGCTCGAACATGGAGGGATATTTCTTTTCTGGATTGATGTTCGCTGACGGCGCGATGGCGATGGATCCGGCCACGGCAGGGCCGAGATCGGAGAGAATGTCGCCGAACAGGTTGGAGCCGACGACAACGTCGAACCAGTCCGGATGCAGCACGAAATTCGCGACCAGAATGTCGATATGATACTGATCCGTCGCCAGATCCGGATATTCCTTCGAGATCGCCGCGAAACGCTCGTCCCAGTACGGCATGGTGTGAATGATGCCGTTGGACTTGGTGGCGGAGGTCACCTTCTTCTTGCCGGTGCGCTGGCAAAGCTCGAAAGCGTAGCGCATGATCCGGTCGGTCCCCGTGCGAGTAAAGACGCTTTCCTGCATCGCCATCTCGCGGTCCGTACCCTCGAACAGGCGCCCGCCGATGGAAGAATATTCGCCCTCGTTATTCTCCCGCACGACATAGAAATCGATATCCTCGGCCGTCCGGTTCGCCAGCGGGCAATCCATGCCCTTCAACATCCGGATCGGACGCAGGTTCACATACTGCTCCATCTCGCGGCGGATCGGGATCAGAAGTCCCCAGAGCGAGACATGATCCGGCACCCCCGGAAAGCCGACAGCGCCGAGGAAGATCGAGTCGAATTCCTTCAACTGATCGATGCCGTCGAGCGGCATCATCATGCCGGTCTTCTTGTACCGCTCGCAGCTCCAGTCAAACTCGGTGAAATCATACTCAATGCCGAACTTCGCCCCGGCCGCCTCCAGCACCTTGATACCTTCCGGGATCACCTCCCAGCCGATACCGTCGCCCGGGATGACCGCGATTTTGATTTTCGACATTGGGTTTTTCCTCCGCATCAGGATTTCTTATTGGCGCATAATAGGCGGGGAACACGGAGGGACAAACTACTCCGTGGCACTATTCCGTTTCGGTCTGTTCATGGCATCTTCCCTGGGGCTCTCTTGACAAGTTCATGACACCGCCGCAGGTTGCCAGGCAGTGATGCTGGGGTGTTCCGGGTGACCGGAACTGAGAGGATACCCATCGAACTTGATCCGGGTCATGCCGGCGCAGGGAGACGTCACGAGACTGCATTTGCGGTCGCGTACATTCCTCTCGCCCCGATTTTGAATCTACCGTTCCGCCGAGCGGGACTATTGGAGTGCCGGGAATGTTCCTGAAATCCGCCGCCGTCGCGCTGACCGCGCTGCTGGCCACAAGTCTGACCGCAAAAGCCGAAACCATCCCCGTTCTGGTGCCGATCACCGGCTTCCTGTCGCT